>JAOZPY010000056.1:0-6963 GCA_029932495.1 Desulfobacterales bacterium | reverse complement strand
CCGAATTCCGCCTTCTATTTTCCCCCTTCCGCTTTCCGAATTCCGCCTTCCAGTATTTTTTCCATTTCCGCGATTAACTGCGCTTCCTTGCCGACTGCCACCGTGGTGGCCGCCGTCAGGCTGTGGCAGGCGTCGGAAAAACCGCCCAGCCGGCCAGTGGCCTCGGGCAGCAGGATGTTGAGCCCCATCTTTTCGTTGTCGCGGATGGCATTTTCCATGGGGGCCGATACGCGCATGGAAATTTTGACATCCCGCATCCCCACGGGCCCGAAGCCGGGGATCTCGTCGGGAATGATCTGAAAGCCGGCCACGTAACGCTGAGGGTCGATAAAGTCCTTATTTTTAATGGCGTCGCAAAAAACGCCAATCATTTTTACACCCATGGGGGCAAACCGATTGTGGACGTGAAACCATTGAATGTGGGCGGTTGTCGTGAGACCGCCATCGCGCAGGCGCTGCATTTCCGCGGCAAAAGCCTTTTGCTGGATGGATTGCAGCTCCTGCAGCATATGATCGGACTGTGCGCTGGTGCCTTCCAGGCACACGGTCACCCCCATGTCCGGTCCGTGGCGGTAGTAGCCCGCAGCTCCCAGGGTATCCAGGTAGGCGGCAAATTCATCGCAGGGCACCGGCCCGTTTGCGGTGTTGAGATAGTAGCGTTCGCCAACCTCTTGGGCCCTGATCTCCATCTTGCCCTGGCCGACGGCCTCCAGGGCAACGGCGCGGTTTTCACTGACCAGGCAGCCGTCCACGAAAAACTCGTCGCCCACCGCCCCGATGGCGGCAATGGTGGCCAGATCCTGGTTGGCCGCATCCAGTGTGCGGGCAAACAGGTAGCAGGTGGTGGATCCCGAGATGTCCCGATCCCCCTTCAACCCGTAAAGATCCGGGTCCAGGTTGTGTACCCTGGGATCGGTGGCGGCCTCGGCCACATGGTGGTCCAGGATCAAAGTCAGATTGCGTCCCCGGTTTAACTCCGACAGCAGCGGGGCAATCCGGCCGGCAAAATCGGCAAAGACGATGATTTGGCCTTCCTGCCCGTAAATACGCTGCAGCAGTGCCGGATATGGTTTTTCCAGGCAAAAGCGCTGCACGGCAAAACCGGCCCTCTCAAAAGCGCGTTGGAGAATGGCCCCGGCACTAAGCCCGTCCGAGTCATTGTGGTGAAATATCTGAACGTTTTTTTTCGGCCATTGTATCAATTCATCAATGGCCGCCCGCATGTCCTGGATCAATTTTTCCTTCAATTCGTCACTCCTTGTTATACGCTGTTTACACCTTTACCGTCGGCAGCTTGAACCAGCCTGCGAGCGCATTCCCCGCAGCTTGCTGCAGGGAGCTTCAATCATCCCCGATTCGCCCTCCTTAGCCAAGCAGATCGCCAAAGTCAACAGGTTTTACAAGGACTTGATTGTCGTGGGCCATTATGCAATAAAATAACCCTGAACCCTGAACCCTGAACCTTGAACCCTTATTGAATGAAACCCTTCGACCAGTTTCCGGCTGCTGACAAGAAAAACATCGCTTATGTGCTTACCGATATAGATGGCACCTTGACGAACAACGGGCGGCTTCCGGCCGTTGTTTTTACAGCCATGGAGCGGTTGAAGGGTGCGGGCATACGCATTATCCCCATCACCGGCCGGCCGGCCGGCTGGTGCGACCACATTGCCCGGATGTGGCCCGTCGACGGGCTGGTGGGTGAAAACGGCGCCTTTTATTTTCGCTACGATGATCATTTGCGCAAGATGAAACGGCGTTATGCAAAACCGGAAAAACAGCGTCTGATGGATCGTCGCCGGCTGGAAACGATCAAACAGGAAATATTGCAAAAAGTTCCCGGCTGCCGGGTATCAGCCGATCAGGCTTACCGGGAGGCGGATCTGGCCATTGATTTTTGTGAGGATGTTCCCCGGCTGCCGCCGGAAGCTATCGATGCCATTGTCCGTTATTTTGAAAATGCCGGCGCCCGGGCCAAGGTCAGCTCCATCCATGTTAACGGCTGGTTTGGCGATTACGATAAACTCACCATGACCCGGCTGCTGTTTGAGGAGGTCTTTAACTTCCCACTGGACGAAATCCGGCGGCAGGTGATTTTCATCGGCGACTCTCCCAACGACAGCCCCATGTTCGCCTATTTTCCCCACGGGGTGGGGGTGGCCAACATCTTGCAGTTTAAAGGACAGATGGCCCATGATCCTGCCTGGGTGACAAAAGGGGAAGGGGGATACGGTTTTTCTGAGATGGTGGCGGGGTTGCTGGCTTGAGGTGGAATGGGCGAATGAAATATCCGAAAATACCGACACATGAGCAGTGCCTGCAAATGATGGGCGAGATGCAGATGATGGACCATATCGTGGCCCATTCGCTCCAAGTTTGCCGGGTGGCGCTTTTTTTGGCCGAAGAACTGAACCGCAACAACCATGATCTGAATTGCGAATTGATTCGGGCTGCTGCCCTGTTGCACGATATCACCAAGACCCGCAGTTTTGACACCGGTGAAAACCATGCCCTGACCGGTGGCCGGTTCATGGCGCAGCAGGGATATCCGGAAATCGGCGAACTGATACGGCAGCACGTGAAACTGGATGAATATCCCGCTGACGGGATGCTGAGTGAAACGGCCATTATCAATTATGCTGACAAACGGGTGCTGCACGATAAAATCGTGGGCCTGAACAAGCGCCTGGAATATATTCTGCAGCGCTATGCGCGCAATGCCGGGCACCGGCAGCGAATTTTCCGACTGTGGGAAAAAACGAAGACCCTGGAAGATCGAATATTCAGCCATCTGGAATTTTCACCGGCCGAGCTCGAAGGGCTCATCAGGGCGGGTGATGATAAGTGCGCCCAGTAAAAGCAAAATGGATATTACGCGGGCCGACCGCAATTATTTTGAGAAGTACCTTTAAAATTATATAACTGTTTGAAAATCAAGCAAAATAAATTGCTTGATTTTACTTGAAAAAAAGTTATCATTTAGGGCAATCATTAAAGACCTGTTTTAGCGGCAGGGCGGTTTCATTCTGAAGGAAAGATCCATTTGTCATGAAGGCATCCGGAAGTATGGGACTATGAGAACTTTTAAGAAGGGAGGGTGTCAAAATGGCCAACGGAACTGTCAAATGGTTCAGCGACAAAAAAGGTTACGGGTTTATCGCCCAGGAGGACGGCCCGGACGTATTTGTTCATCATTCAGGCATTAACGGATCAGGGTTCAAATCCTTGCAGGAAGGCGATGAAGTCACTTTCGATATCGAGCAGGGGCCCAAGGGGCCGTCTGCAGTGAACGTCACGGTAAGCTAGACTCGGTAAAAAAACAAAAAAGGCGTGTCGGCACTTGATGTCGGCACGCCTTTTTTATTAGGGCCCTTTCCGATTCAATTAGGAAGCGATCTCTTTTTAAAATTGATGGTCGACGGGTACGTTTTCAGTCTTCAACCCAGGACAAAATCACCTTGCCGGATTTTCCCGAGCGCATCACTTCGAATGCTTGCTTATATTCACTATAATGAAACCGATGGGTGATCACCGGTGTGATGTCCAGCCCCGACTGGATCATCGCTGTCATTTTGTACCATGTTTCATACATCTCGCGGCCGTAGATTCCCTTGATGGTCAATCCGTTGAAGACGACAAGGTCCCAATCAATGGCCGTGTCTGAAGGAAGAATCCCCAGCAGGGCGATTTTTGCGCCGTGACACATGTTGGGCAGCATCGCCTGCAAGGCTTCCGGGCTGCCTGACATTTCCATGCCTACGTCAAAGCCCTCTTTCATGCCCAATTTTTTCTGAACATCTTCGATTTTTTCATGGCGCACATCAAGCGTCAGGGTGGCCCCCAGTTTGCGGGCAAGTTTCAGGCGGTAGGGATTGACGTCGGTGACCACCACGTGCCGGGCGCCGGCATGGCGTGCAATGGCGGCAGCCATGCAACCGATGGGGCCGGCTCCGGTTATCAGGACATCTTCACCGAGCACGTCAAAGGAAAGTGCGGTGTGGGTGGCATTCCCGAACGGATCGAAACAGGCCAGGATGTCCAGCGGGATATTCGGATCGCAGTACCACACATTGGTCACCGGGAGGCTCAAATACTCGGCAAAGGCGCCGGGTCGGTTCACTCCCACTCCGCTGGTGTTCATGCACAGGTGCCGGCGTCCGGCCAGGCAATTGCGGCAGTGCCCGCAGACCACGTGCCCTTCACCGGAAACCACATCACCGGGCTTGAAGTCGTGTACGTTGTCGCCGATTTTGGCAATGGTGCCGACGAATTCATGGCCGACGTGCATGGGCACCGGAATTGTCTTTTGGGCCCAGGCGTCCCAGTTGTATATGTGAATGTCAGTGCCGCAGATGGCGGTTTTGTGAATTTTAATCAGCACGTCATTGATGCCGATTTCCGGCACCGGCACCTCCTGCAGCCAGATGCCCGGCTCCGGACTGGCCTTGACCAGCGCTTTCATCTTCATGGGATTGTGCCTTATAAATTTTTGAAGAAGAATAATGAATGGATTCGGTTTTAATTATTAAAACTGGACATGATTAACAGGATTTGTTGGTTTTTTTGGGTTTCCTTTGGAAACCAGAGAAATAAAATATTTGTTATATCCTGTTAATCCTGGTGCTAATTTTTTTAAAATCGAATCCATTTCTTTATGTAATCACCTTCAGTTCTTTGCCGACCTTGGCAAATTTTTTCACTGCAAACTCCAGATCTTCCTGCGAATGGGCCGCGGAAATCTGTACCCGGATGCGGGCCTGCCCTTTTGGGACCACCGGGTAAAAGAAGCCGATGGCATAAACCCCTTCATCCAGCAGGCGGGCGGCCATTTGCTGGGCGAGTCCGGCATCGCCGAGCATGATCGGTACGATGGGATGGGTACCGGCCTTGATGGCAAATCCTGTTTTTGTGATATGCTCCCTGAAAAAGCGGGTGTTGGCTTCCAGTTTTTTACGGGCCGCATCGGATTCTTGCAGTAAATCAAGAGTTTTTAAAGCGGCGGCCACAATGGGTGGGGCCACAGAATTGGAGAACAGGTAAGGTCGGGAGCGCTGCCGCAGCAGTTCGATGATTTCGCCCCGTCCGGTGGTAAACCCTCCCGAGGCGCCTCCCAGTGCCTTGCCCAACGTGGAGGTGATGACATCGACGCGTTGCTGGACCCCATGAAGCTCCGGGGTGCCGCGTCCCGTGGGCCCGGTGAAACCCGTGGCATGGCTGTCATCCACCATTACCATGGCATCGTATTCGTCCGCCAGTTCACAGATGTCATCCAATTTGGCGATATCGCCGTCCATGCTGAAAACACCGTCGGTGGCAATCAGCCGGGTTTCGGCGTCGTCGGTCCTTTGGAGACATTCTTTGAGCGCTTGCATGTCCCCGTGGGCATAGCGATAGCGCGCGGCCTTGCATAGACGAATGCCGTCGATGATCGAGGCATGATTCAGGGCATCTGAGATGACGGCATCGTTTTCGGTGAGCAGGGTTTCGAACAGCCCGGCATTGGCATCAAAGCATGATGAGTAAAGGATGGTATCGTCTGTATCCAAAAAATCGCTGATATTTTCTTCCAGCTGCTTATGGATGTCCTGGGTGCCGCAGATAAAACGCACCGATGCCATGCCGAAGCCGCGCTCGTCCAAGCCGCGTTTGGCCGCAGCGATGATTTGTTTATTGTCCGCCAGGCCGAGATAGTTGTTGGCACACATGTTGAGCACCTGCCTGTCTGCGACGCTGATGCGTGACTGCTGAGCGGACGTAATGTGCCGTTCGGATTTGTACAGCCCGGACGCAGTGATTTCTTCCAGCTGGTGTTTTAATTTCTGACGATACTTGCCATACATGGTCGCCTCCTGAAATAAAGGTCCACCTTAACGTTATTATGTTGAAATTCAAACGACCCCGTCATCAGCCAGCTTTTTGATATCGCCTTCGTTATACCCCAGTTCCTGGAGAATGGTCGTGGTGCTGGCACCGAATTCAACCGGTGCGCTGCGGATGGTGCCCGGGGTTGCGCTCAGTTTGACCGGAACCCCCAGGGTCTTGGAGGTTTTGCCGGCTGCATCCGTGGCTTCCACCACCATTTGCCTTTCCCGGAAAAGCGGATCATCCAGTACTTCCGCCAGACTCTGAACCTTTCCCCAGCAGATATCCTTATCGGCCAGGATGGCATCCCACTCGGCCAGGGTTTTTTGCTTAAAAATATCGCGCAGGGAAGCGATGATTTTTTTGCGGTGCGCGTCATCATACTGCAGTTGTGCATACTCGGGAACGCCGAGGATTTCGCACAATTGCTTCCAGAAGCGATTTTCCACCGCGCCGATGGAGAGATATTTGCCGTCGGCCGTTTCATAAGTGTTATAACAGGCATAGCGGTGCGAAAGCATGCTGTTGCCCCGGGCTGGCTCCTGGCCGGTCAGCTGTTTGAAAAACAGGGCGGTCGGCAGAAAGCCCACCATGCTGTCGGTCATGGAAATATCGATGTACTGGCCCTGGCCTGTTTTTTCACGGGAAAACAGGGCCAGCAGAATGCCAATAGCGGCGTTCATGCCCCCGCCGGCAATGTCGGCGAACTGGACCGCCGGAATGGAGGGGGGGCGACCGGCTTCACCGATGAGGTTGAGCACCCCCGCATAGCTCAGATAATTGGCGTCGTGGCCGACACGGTCGCGAAAAGGGCCGTTTTGCCCGTAGCCGGTGATCGAGCAGTAGATGATTTGCGGGTTGAGCTTGCGCACGTCCTCGTAGCCCACCCCTAGCCGGTCCACAACCCCGGGACGAAATCCTTCCATGACCACATCGGCCTTTTCGACCAGGCGGGAAAAAATTTCTTTACCCTGTTCTCCGCTTAGATTGAGGGACATATGTTCCTTGTTGCGGTTGATCGAGTTGAAAAAAAGGCCGTCGGCCAGAAACCGTTTGTCTTCAATGGCGATCACCCGGGCGCCGTGGTCGGCCAGAATCATC
>JAOZPY010000527.1 GCA_029932495.1 Desulfobacterales bacterium | reverse complement strand
AAGCATTGCGGGCCACCTGGCAAATCTCCGAGCGGCTGACCTTCACCGGCCCGCGGTTCGGCATCGTCATGCCGCCTTTGCCGGGTGAAAGCAACGGTAGTCCGGCTGACCGGCTGCGGCGGGCCGCCTATGCCGGCGCCCGCCGGCGCTATGGTGCAGAACTCAGCGAAACAGTGGTTGAGCGCCTCGAACACGAGTTGCGCAGCATCGCAGACATGGGTTTTGCCGCCTATTTTCTGATCGTACAGGACATTGTCCGTCACAGCCCGCGCACCTGCGGCCGGGGTTCGGGTGCCGCTTCGCTGGTAGCCTACTGTCTGGGGATCACCAATGTCTGCCCCCTCAAGCACAATCTGTACTTCGAACGCTTTTTAAATCCGGGCCGTACAGACCCGCCTGATATCGATGTGGATTTTGCCTGGGACGAACGCGACGCCGTGCTGCAGGCCGTACTGAAACGGCACCAGGGATATGCCGCCATGGTCTCCAGCCACGTTCTTTTCCAGCCGCGCATGGCCATCCGGGAAACCGCCAAAGTCTTCGGAATGAGCGATGCTGAAATCCGCCGGGTGTCCAGACGACTGCCGCGTTTCTGGCGCGCCAGAGAATCCGAACCTGCCCTGCTGGCCACTGTCCGGCAGCGTCCCGAATCAAAGCACCTGGAACTGCCGCCCCCCTGGCCGCAAATTTTGTCCCTGGCCCGGCAGATCGTCGGCACTCCGCGCTACCTGTCCGTGCACCCCGGAGGCGTCGTGATCACCCCCCGGCCCATTGACGAATATGTCCCGGTGCAGTGCGCCGCCAAGGGCGTGCCCGTCATCCAGTGGGGAAAAGACGCCGCTGAAGAGGCCGGGCTGGTCAAAATCGATCTGCTGGGCAATCGCAGCCTGGGTGTCATCCGGGATACGGTGGCCAACGTGCGCACCAACGGCATCGCCTTTGACGAAGCGCACTGGGAGCCGGAAGATGATCCCGTCACCCGGCAGTCCCTGGCCCAGGGCCGCACCATGGGCTGTTTTTACATCGAAAGCCCGGCCATGCGGCTGCTGCAGCAAAAATCAAAAGTCGGTGATTTCGAGCACCTGGTCATCCACAGCAGCATCATCCGCCCGGCGGCCAACGAGTTTATCCGCGAATACATTCGCCGGTTGCACGGCGGCGCCTGGGATCCCATTCATCCCCTGCTGGCCGAAGTGCTCGATGAAACCTTCGGCATCATGGTCTACCAGGAAGATGTCTCCCGCGCCGCTGTCGCCCTGGCTGGCTTTTCCCATGCCGAAGCCGATGCCCTGCGCAAGGTCATGGCCAAAAAAGATCGGCAGCACCGGCTGGCCGATTTCAAAAAACGCTTTTTTGCCGGGGCAGCCGCACGGGGTGTTTCCAGCCGCCGGGTGCGCGCCGTCTGGGAGATGATGATGAGCTTCAGCGGCTATTCCTTCTGCAAACCCCACAGCGCCTCCTACGCACGGGTCTCCTTTCAGGCCGCCTATCTCAAGGTTCATCACCCGGCTGAATTCATGGCCGCGGTGATCAGCAACCAGGGCGGCTTTTACAGCCCCTTTGCCTATGTCTCCGAGGCCCGCCGCATGGGGCTTGAAATCCTGCCACCGGATGTCAGCACAAGTGAAATCCATTGGAGCGGCCGGGATGCTGCCATCCGGGTGGGGCTGCTGTCGATCAAAGGATTGTCCGCCGAAGTCCAGGCCCGCATTGTCGCCCAGCGTCGCCGTCGGCCTTACCACGACATGCATGATTTTCTCGAGCGCGTCAAGCCTGCTGAAAATGAGGCCCGGGCGCTCATCCACTGCGGTGCTCTTGACAGGTTCAATCCCGGCGGCAGTCGTGCGGCGCTGATATGGGAACTGGCCGGCCGGCTGCCAGTCGGATCAAAAACAACACTCCCCCGCAGCCGCAGCCTTTTCGACAGTCCGGGTGCTGCCCGGGCCTGTCCGGCGCCGTCGCTGCCCCCGGACGATGAACGCCAACGGTTGCGCCGGGAGTTTGCCGTACTCGGATTTTTATGCGACCGGCACCCCATGCAATTGTATGCCCGCATCCTGCAAAAATTAGAAACAATCAGGGTTTGCGATCTGCCGGATCAACTCGGTAAACGCGTGCGCCTGGCCGGCTGGCTGATCACCGGCAAGGTGGTGGCCACCCGACACGGTGAGCCCATGCAATTTTTAACCTTCGAAGATGAAACCGGCATCGTGGAGACCACTTTTTTCCCGCAGCCCTACCGCCGCTTCTGCCACATGCTCGACCGGCAGCGACCGTACCTGCTCACAGGAAAGGTAGAAGAAGACTGGGGGGCCATCACTTTGACAGTGGATGGGGTCGAGATGCTGCGGTAGCGAGGCTGAATGGGTCAGCCGATCAGCATAATGACATCACCGGTGGAAACTTCAGCGCCCTTCTGGACGCGGATTTCCTGGACCGTGCCCGATACGTTGCTGACCAGGTTGTTTTCCATTTTCATGGCTTCCATCACTGCCACGACCTGGCCGGCGAAGACCGAGTCGCCTGCCGCAACCTTGATATCCAGAATGAGCCCCGGGATGGGGGCGGCCACCACCTCGGTACCGGCCATGGGGGCCGCCGGGGCCGGAGCAGATGTACTGGCGGAGGCGGCCGGCACCGGGGCTGCTGCTGGTGTCTGAACAGACGCCTGCACCGGCGGCTGTGCCGGACCACCGCCGATCACCTCGGTGAAATTTTCGATTTTCACCTCGTAAGGCTCATCGTTGACGGTCACCCGGGCGATACCCTCGCTGATTTCACCGATCTGCACTTCGAATTTTTTCCCGCCGACTTCAAGCTGATATTTCATTTTTCCATTCCTTGCAACTGTTGCGCATG
>JAOZPY010000055.1:9793-11010 GCA_029932495.1 Desulfobacterales bacterium | reverse complement strand
AGAAACTGCTGCAAAACAATGGAAATGGAACTGACCGCCTGGAAGGCCATCATCTATGATATCGTCCGTAAAATGGAAAAACTACCGGGCGGCGCCAAGGAAAAAATTCTTCCCAACATTGAAGACATCCACATGATGATCGAAGAGATGGATGAAAGAATCGAGGAGATTCGTGATAAATGCACCCCGGAAACCGGTATTGATGACATTCAAACCGAAAGAGAAGAATTTGACAAACACCTGGCAGAGCTGCGTGTCAAAAGCGAAGATGCCATGCAATACCTGGGTGCCGGAAACTTTGGCGGCTGATCCGCCACAATCTGCCCATCTTGCTGGTAACGCAGTTTTGGTATCGGCAGCGGTTGGGCACCGCTGCCATTGCACACAGAACAGAGGCGATGCTTAGACGATATTGTGACAGCACTTTCGGCCGCCAGGCACATCATGGAGGACTCAATTGCCCCTTTGCGCTTGACGACTTTGATGGTAACCGCAGCGAAGGTGTGTTTCATGGAAATAAAAAAACCATCCGAACCAAGCGAATTTATCAGCCGTATTGAAAAAGGCGTTATCCTGGTGGATTTTAACGCGCCCTGGTGCGCACCCTGTCGCTCCCAGAGCCCGATTATTGAAAAACTGGCCGAAAAATTTCGAGGTCAGGCGACCGTTACCGCAATAGACATTGATGAAAACCGGGAAGTCGCCCTCAAGCTGGGCATTCACAGCATTCCGACATTGATTCTTTTTAGAGAGGGACAAGAAATCAAACGCTTCATCGGACTGCAATCCGAAGAGGCGTTGACCCAGGCCCTTGAAAAGGTGCTCAAATGATTTTGCCAGACACCGCCCGGAACGCCTGGCAAAAAAAGAGTGGATCTCGCAATCTTTGGGCAAAGAATCTTTGAACGAATCTTAACCGCGCGCATCGCGATTGAAGGAGGGATATAATAATGTATAAAAAAATCTTGTTTACATCCTGCTTGACGGAATATTGCGAGCATATTTTCAAAGTCGCTCTGGAACTGGCACAAGAAAATAATGCCAAACTCTGGATCTACCATGGGCTGGAAACTGCAGCGGGAGATCAAGTCCCGTCGGAAGAAGACATAAAAGCCGCCGAACAACGTCTGAAAGAATCCTGTGTGAATACAATGAAGGCCCAAAATTTCAGCAATTACATGATCAACGTGTCCCCGGGCAACGTCGTCCGGGAAATC
>JAOZPY010000055.1:0-9693 GCA_029932495.1 Desulfobacterales bacterium | reverse complement strand
GGCTTGCGATGGGTCAACAACTTTTTGCCGGTAAGCACTGATGGACCGCGTAACTGCGGTCCATTACGGCTTAAAAATGGCCTCGAAAGGAGACAGAATCATGAATACCACGCTTGAAACAACCCCCTGCTCCAAATGCGGCGAAACAATTACCGGTGTATTTAAAGGAGATATCTGTCCCAACTGTATGCTGCCGTTCTGGAAGTGCACCGAATGCAAGTTCATCATAACGGCAAAAAGCCCCCCTGATGTCTGCCCGGAGTGTGGTGCCCATTGTTCATTTATCGATGCGACCTGCTATGAACCGGATTGCGGTGGGAACGGAAAACTGGATCCGCGCATTTAGAAAAAAACATAAACCCGAAAGGAGGATACTATGGCGGTGGAAGTGCTGATTCAACGCAAAATTATGGAAGGCAAAGCAGATCAGGTGTCTCCACTGATTGTTAAATTGAGATCACTGGCCACAATTCAACCCGGGTACATATCGGGTGAAACCTTGAACTGCATTGATCCGCCCGGTAAAAACGAATACCTGGTCATCAGCACGTGGCAATCGGTTGAAGATTGGAAAAATTGGTTTCACAGTACCGATCGAAACGCCATAGACAAGCAGATCGAGCAGCTGACCCGGGAAAAATCGGTATATACAATCTATGAACCCCTGGTGGGGGGCATCATCCCGGAGCTGCCCAATGAGGAGGCAAAATGAAAATAGCGATCGGCACGGATGACAAAAAAACAATTCGCAACGGTCACTTTGGTCAAAGCCTTTTCTACCGTATCGTGGAATTGATAAACGGTGAGATCGTATCCGAAGAGTATCGCGACAACACGCATGTCCAGGGTGCTGAAGGCCGGCTGCCCCATGCCCAGGTGGAAAAAATCATCGGCCTATTAGGAGATTGCAGCCTTTTTATGGCAAAAAACATGGGTAAAACATCTCTGGCCAAACTTGCCGCCCACCATGTTGACTGCATTATAACGGATATCGACCAGATAGACGAGGCGGTATCGGAATACCTTTATGGCAAGGAAGATGCTTTCCGATATTACGATGCCCGCAAGGGGGAGTTGGTTCCTTGTTCCCAGCGTATTCTCAATACACTTTCATAATCGGTTTACAGGCCTTGCAAAATATTGAGCATTCAATAATGGATTATGATAAAAACGGATCCGGCAATATGAACGGTTCCATCCTGAACATGGCTATCATGAAATATTTTATCAACAAAAATGTGCAAAGGAGAATTTGGGATGTCAGTAGAAATTATGGAGATCGACGACGCAAATTTTGATGCCAAGGTTTTACAGTCTGACCAGCCGGTGCTGATTGATTTCTGGGCACCCTGGTGCGGCCCGTGCAAGGCCATCGGCCCGGCGGTTGAAAAGCTGGCCGAGACGTATTCCGGCCAGTTTCGTTTTGGTAAGTGCAACGTGGACAACAACCCGAACACCCCGGACAAGTTCGGCATTCGTGCCATTCCCACCCTGCTGTTTTTCAATCAGGGACAGCTGGTGGATAAAATTACCGGGGCGGTCGGGACAGCTCAAATCGAAGATGCCATAAAAAGAATTTTATCGGGAGCACAGCCGTCAGCTCCGTTTGTCGTCCAGTAAAAACAAACGAACCGGATGATGTGCAATGATAAATAAAAATATTTCAAACCATTCCAAGCATGATCAACCCGACTCAGCGATCTTTGAAAAAATGCGGATTGAACGCTTGAACCCAGGGAGTAATTGCAATGAAAAAAAGTGATGTCGTTATTATTGGCGGCGGGCCTGCCGGGCGGGTCATCGGCCACGTCCTGCATGCCCGCAACAGTGGACTGTCTGTCACGCTTATCAAAGACGAGGAAATCAATGTAAACCGTTGTGCGGTGCCCTATGGCATAACGGGGGCAAAACCCATTGAAAAATTTCAGATCCCCAATACACTGGTTACCAGTTACGGTGTTGAGTTGGTGATCGATCGCGTTGAAAAAATCGATCCGGATCAAAAACAGGTCCATACCCGAAAAGGAGAAATATACAGCTACCAGCACCTGGTCCTGGCCACCGGGGCACGTCCGCTGATACCGCCGATACCGGGGGTGGATCTTGACGGAATTACGGCCGTACGTTCACTGCAGGATCTGGAATTGCTGCGCTCCTGTGCCGCCGAAGGCCAGAAAGCGGTCATCGTGGGCGGCGGCTATATCGGCGTTGAAGTGGCCGTTGTCCTTCGGCAGATGGGCCTTGAGGTGACGCTGGTTGAAATGCTTCCCCGGATACTGCTGGCCACCACCGAACCCGAATTCATCGATCAGGCTGAAGACACGTTAACCGATCGGGGAATCACGCTGCTGACGGGCCGCCGCGTGGTCGAATTCGAGAAAAAAGACGGCGGCGCATTGACAGTCAAACTGGATGACGGCCAAAGCCTGCCAACCGATTTTGCCATTCTTTCCATCGGAGTGGTCCCGAACATAGAGTTGGCCGCTGATGCCGGTATAAAGACAACCCGGCTGGGAATCTGCACCGATGATTATCAGAAAACCAGCGCGGACGGCATATATGCCGCCGGTGACTGTGCCGAAAAAAAATCATTTATCACCCATGCGCCGACCCGGGGCGAATTTGGCACGAATGCGGTTTTCATGGCCCGGGTGGTGGCCCAAAACATTTTAGGCCTCAACAAAACCTTTCCCGGGGTCATCAACGCCAATGCGACCACGGTCTTTGACTGGGGTCTGTGCTCGGCCGGCCTGACGGAAAAAATGGCCCAGGACGCCGGCATCGATACCGTCACCGGATTTTCTAAAGTCATGGATAAGTATCCCATGATGAACGGTGTTGCCTTAATCCGCACCAAGCTGGTCTTTGACCGCCACACGGGCAACCTGGTTGGCGGCAGTGTCATGCGTGCCGGGTGCGGCGCGGCCCAGAGCGCGGATTTCCTATCGTTTGCAATTCAGATGGGCGCCACGTGGGAGGACTTGATGGCCTACCAGTATGCCACCCACCCCGAGCTGGCCGCCAAACCATCTGACAATTCTTATGTATTCGCCGCCCAGGATGCGGTGAAAAAATTGAAAGCCGCCGATACCGCTACAAGAAAGGAGACCGGCCATGCAGCGCATGTTTCATCCGTATAAAATAGGTAACCTGGAGCTGGTCAATCGTTTTGTCTTCCCGCCTGTCAAGACGGGTTACGGTAGCCCCCAGGGAGAAACAACCCCGCGCCAGTTGGAGTTTTACCGCCAAATTTCCCACAACGGACCCGCCATCGTAATCCTGGAGCCCGTAGCGGTGACCCCCGGTGGCCGGGAGCATCCCAAACAAATTTGCGTCCATCTGCCCGGCAGTGTCGCGGAGCTGAAAAAAATTGTGGACGTCATTCACGCCCAAAACCGACTGGCCTGTCTGCATCTGAACCATGCCGGAGCCGCCACCAACCCCAAGGCCGCCGGAGGCCCGCCCAAAGCACCCTCAACGGTCACATGCCCCGCCACCGGGCAGCAGGCCGAAGCCATGTCTCAAAAAGACATTGACACCGTTCTGGCTGGCTACGGTTCAGCGGCTGAAAAGGCTGTTGCCGCCGGTTTTGATCTCATCGAAATCCAGGCAGGCCACGGCTACCTGATTTCTCAGTTCTTAAACCAGAAAATCAACAGCCGCTCGGATCGCTATGGCCAGGACCGCCTGGCTTTTGCCCGGGAGGTTTTCGCAGCCATCCGGAAAGCCGCCTCCACCCTGCCCTGGATATTGAGAATCTCCGGCAGTGAAATGTCACCCGAGTTCGGAATTTCTCCGGATGATCTTAAGCCGGTTTTCGCATTGGCCGAAAAAGCCGGTGCCTGTGCCATTCATGTGGGCATGGGGAGCTCCTGCTTCAGCCCGCCCTGGTATTTTCACCATGCGGGGCTGCCGGAAAAACCCCAGGCTGACGCGCTGGCCTGGGTTCGCACCCAGACAGCCCTGCCGATCATTGCAGCCGGGCGCATGGGGCGCAAGGAGCGCATGCTGAAAACCATGCAAGAGGGACTGGCGGATATGATCGCCCTGGGCAGGCCGCTGCTGGCCGACCCCGGTCTTTTGACCAAATGGCAGGCGGAACAGTCCGAGCAGGTGATGTACTGCGGTTACTGTCTGCAGGGCTGTCTGCACCGCCTGAAAAACGGCCAACCCTTGGGATGCAATTTGAATCCGGAACTCGGACTTGCTGAACTGACACCGACGAACAATCCCCTGAAAGTGCTGGTTGCCGGAGGAGGCCCTGCTGGCATGAGCGCCGCCCTGTATCTGAGCCGACGGGGCCACAGGGTGACCTTGGCTGAAAAACAAGCGCAGCTGGGCGGACAATTCAACTTGACGTGGCAGGCCCCGGGCAAAGAAAAAATGAAAGACGGCCTGCACACCATGCAGCAGGAAGTCGCTGCGGCTGTCGATGTTTTGACCGGCCAATCTGTGGATGCCGCCCTGGTGAAAAAAATCAGGCCGGATCTTCTGGTCTGGGCCACCGGTGCCGTGCAGAACATCCCGGTCATCGACGGCCTTGAAAGCCAATACACCATGACGGCTGTGGAGTATTTCCGAGGAGATCAGCAGGTCAAAGGCCCCCGGGTGCTGGTCATCGGAGCCGGGCGGGCGGGGCTTGAAATCGCTGAAAAACTCGGGGAAGAAGGCCTTGAAGTGGTGGCGACCAAACGCACGGATCCCATCGGCAGTTTTATGGAAATGATTACCCGCAACCTGGTGCTGAAAAAAATTGACGGCATGTCCAACGTCACCTTGATGCCCCACACAACAGTTAAAAAGCTAAGTGCCGACAGTGTCGCGGTGGAGCAGGACGGGGAGGCGAAAACACTGGACGCATTTCAAACCGTCATCCTGGCCTCCGGCATGAATTCGGCCGCCGCCCCGCCCGAGGATGTCAAAGCGGGGGTCTCAAAGCTGGAAATCATCGGCGATGCCGCCCAGGTCCAGGATATTTTCAGTGCCGTGCATGCCGGCTATGATCTGGCCGGCCGATATTAAGGCCTGGCGCAGAAAAAAACTATATTGCGGATGTACAGGAGGCATACCAATGAATGCTGTATCATTTGAGAATATCTCTATAGTCGCCTGCGGGACGGTGAGTCTCGAACTCAATTTTTTAAAAGACGAGGGGTTTCTGGATACCAGCCATCTTTTTTTTACCACCCCTGGATTGCATGAAGATATCCATGAACTGGAACGCCAGCTGGTGCGCCAGATTCAAAAAGCCAAGGAAAAAACCGGCAAGGTACTGGTGGTCTACGGCGGCAAGTTCTGTTACGTGAACGGCGACGAACCCATGCGCACCATGCAGAAAATCATTGAAGAACAGGGGACCGGCGTGGTTCGAATACAGGCCACCCATTGCATGGACATGATCGCCGACGAGGCCCAGCGCGAACAAATTGCCGCGGAAGTTGCCGGCGGTGAAAAGGTCTGGTGGATGACCCCGGGCTGGATCAAATTCCGCCACAAGGTCTTCAAAGGGTGGGACCGGGGACTGGCCAACGAAAACTTTCCCCGGCATACGGGCGGCGCCATCGTCCTGGACGCTATCGGCTACGTGGATCAATACATGGCCGAACATCCGGAAGAATTTTTGGAATATTCGGACTGGATGGGAATTCCCATCCAGCCTTACCCGGTGACTCTGGACCGGTTCAAGTCCCTGCTCACAGAGCAGGCAATCCAACTGGCATCCTAAAGCAGACAGCCCGGTGAGGGCGCCATAGAGCAAGAGAATTTCAGGACCTTTTTTCTGACAAACGCCAAAGACTGCGGGCAACATCATGACAAGTCTCATGACAATTGAAGAAATTTGCGGCTTGAAGGAGCATTGCAGCGGCAGTGTGCTGGAAAATACGATCCAGCTGGCTGTTGAAATTGCCCGTGAGGGGCGCGAAGGTCGTAAAATCGGCACCCTCTTTGTTGTCTCGGATGCCGCTGAAGTGATCAAACGCTCCCGCAACCTGATTCTCGATCCCCTTTATGGTCATCCAGCCGAAAAAAGGAAAATTTGCGACCCGGAGCTTAGAGAAACCCTGAAGGAACTCGCTCAACTGGATGGAGCGTTTATCGTCAGCGGCGAAGGCATTGTCATTTCAGCGGCCCGCTATATTAATGCTTCGGCCACGAATATTGAATTGCCCATGGGCCTTGGCAGTCGGCATGTGGCGGCGGCTTCCATCACCCGTGACACCCAGGCTGTGGCCGTCGTGGTCTCGGAGAGCTCAATCGTACGCATATTCAACGAAGGGCGTCTGATTGCCGAAATTATTCCGGAAATGTGGCTGTTCAGAAAAGAGAGCGTCAAACTGACCGGGCCATATCAGGAAACCACGCTGGAGGATTTAAAAATTATAACCATTAAATAAGCCATTGCACGGGTTTTTAATCGCTGATGAATACATTCAAGAGAGGCAGGGTATGAAAAAGAAACGGGTTATTATTGGTTTACTGTTGGCGGCGGGTTTGATCATTTTCTTTGTTATCCTCAAAAATACCAACAAGCCTGTGGCAAAGCCAAAACTTGCCGTCGTTAAGTTTCCTGAATCGGATAAAGAAAAGCGCATTGAGCAAATGCACGCGCGGGTTTTCAAGCAACTGGGCGGCTACAAGGGGCCAGAGGCCTGTTACGCCTGCCACCAGAAGGAATATCTGGAAATCAGCCATAGTTATCATGCTCACCAGGGAAGAATTACATCCGACGGCAAAATCGCTTATGACCCATCCAAGGCAGCGGACCTGGGCATGTTCAACCGCTGGTATTCGCTTTCAAACACCGATCGGGTAAAAACCCCTGAAAATCAATGGCGACTGATAGAGGGGGCCTATTGCTCCCAGTGTCATCCCGGGGGCGGGCCCCTGAAACAATATGGCATGGATGTGGATTGCCTGATATGCCACCAGCAAAACGGTTACAAAGGTGGCAAAGGCGTCGGCAAAGCACCTGCCGGGGTGGACGCCAATGGATATGTGATTCAAAGCAACGGCGCGCGCCTGGCCTCCTTGATGATGGCCGGCGCCAAGGCGAATGGAGATTACAAGAAGCTGGATCTTTCGGGTATCGCCGCCAAGGCCATGGAAGGGGTCGAACTGCGCATCGGCAAGCCAAGACCCGACAACTGCAATTTTTGCCACTGGAAAACAAACTCAAAGCGCGGGACTCGTTACGCCACGTTCAAGGGCAAATCCATGGATGTGCACTATTCGGCCGGGATGCTCTGCCAGGACTGCCATATCACCAAAAAACACCAGATCGGCAAGGGAAAAGTGGTAGACACGGCGGGGACACCGCAACTTCGGGGTACCATGAAAACCTGCACGGATTGTCATGGCGAAGCGCCCCACGAAGGGGACTATGCAGATGAATTAAACGACCATGTGGAACGGATTGCCTGTGAAACCTGTCATATCCCAAAAACCACTCCGGCGACTGTGGGAGTTGACTGGCTCCGGGGAATGGACATGGTCAACATGATGAAAAAATTTCATTGGATGCTGCCCATTGCCAATGTATTCGGAATGGCCACCCCGGAGATGATGACCGGGCAAGTCAACGACATGATCGCCCATTACAAAAAGAAAGCCAAGGCCGGCTTTAAACCGGTTTATGCATGGCACAACCGTGACATCCTCTGCACGGAGGTGCCGCATCCCACCGGCAGCCGGGATGATGATAACAGCCGGATCACACCGTTTAACGTGATTGAAACCGTGCTGTTTGATGACGGCACGACTCCCGCAGTGGTGAAAAATCCTGACGGCCACGCCAACGGGTATCCAGTGCCGCGAACCTTCGTTGCCCGCGCCGGAGGAAAGGGAAAGCGGGACACGACCCTCGAAGAGATGAGAAAATATGACAACGGCCGTTATAAGAATGCGGTCATCAGAAGGATCCCGATGTACTTCAGCATGTATCACAACATCGCACCGGCCAAAGAAGCATTATCATGTAACCAGTGCCACACCCAAAAGGGCGGCCGTCTCGATTTTGCCGCTTTGGGCTATGACCCGGATGAAATAGAGGATCTGACGGAAAACAGGGAGTAACGCCGTCGGCCCTATCACCGGGCATCGTTCAGATTGACCGGCAGTCTCAGGAAAAAAGTGGCGCCCTTGCCTTTAGGGCTGTCAATGGTGATGTCGCCGCCAAGACAGCGGGCCAGCACCAGGGCACCGGCAAGACCCAGGCCGTGGCCCTTGCGGGGGACAATGGAACATTCTTTGACCTGGGCGTAACGTTTGAATATCAACTCCTGGTGTTCCGGCGGCACGCCGGGGCCATCATCGGAAACTGCCAGCACCAGGTGGTCGTTTTCGATTTCCATTTTGACTTCAACCCGTGAGCGGCGATGGTAAAGGGCATTTTTAAAAAGATTGCCAACGATCTGGCGAAATTTGGTTTCATCCTGGAAAATCTTTGCAGCCGCCGCCTGGGGTGAAAACTCAATGAATATTGCATTGCGCGACAGCAACGCCAGGGTTTCTTCTTGCGAATCATATTTGCCCATTTCTTCTGCCAGAGGGCCGGTCATAATTTCCAGGGCATCTTTGATCGCCTGGAAAACGGATTGGGTCGGAAAAAAATGCGCACAGATGAAAGCGCCGGACTCCGAACGCCCGATTTCAAGCAAATCACTGAGCATGGTCCGGGCTTTGCGGCAGTTTCGCAAGGTGCGTTTGAGCGTATTTTCCTGCCGTTCGGTCAAGGGGCCAAATTTATCCTTTTTTTCCAGCAGGGTTCGCAGGCCTGTTTCGATAATGGCAATCGGATCTTTGAGCTCATGAATCAAAAACTGGATTTCAATTTCCCGAAAAAAGTTTTCCGAACCGCCGTCGTCCTGGGACGGGGATGGTTTTTGACGAAACGGGTTCATAATTTGTGTTCCCTTCACTGCCCAGATAACCGATTGGCCGGATAAAACTGAACTGTAACAGTGGTCCCGCCCGAATCCCGGCAATTTTCGATGTGCCCGCAGTGGCTGCAATTTTCAACCCGTCCGGTGCTTGAACCTGCCTCCTGGGGCAAATAGGGACAGCGCTTGGAACGCATAAGCAGTTTGAAATGGTAGCGTTCCGAGAAAATCTTCATCCGCAGCAAATCAAATCCCTTTCCACCGGCGCCAAAGTCATAGGGCTTGCGGGTGGAATACTGCAGGGTGTCATAGGCTGTAAAATAATTTTCAAAAATCAAGCGCTGGTTTTCCTCGGTAAGACCGATACCGGTGTCTTTGACTTCCAGCTCCGGACCCATATCCCCGGATCGTACAGTCACAACGATTTGGCCGCTGTCCGGGGTGTTTTCAACCGCATTGCGCACCAGGCCCTCGATGATTTTATCCAGGACGTCGCCTGGGATCCAAACGGGTGACACTTCCCCGATCCGCGCTTGCACCTGACATTTGCGGTGAGCAAAACGCGGCCGGAGAGCCTCGAGTTTTTGTTGCGTGAACCGGTCCAGCCGGATTTCCTCCGGACGGGCGTCCCGGGGGCCGAACAGCTCTTCGATCCGCTGGCGCAGGCGCCGGATAACATCATCTTCCTGCCGGTGCTCGAGGACCAGCACCTCCAGCTCATCCGCACAGGCGTCCAGCAGGGCGGACAGCAGGTAATAGGTCTTGTAGTCCTTTTCCCGCAGGATATCCTCGATTTCATACTGCATTTCCAGCA
>JAOZPY010000526.1 GCA_029932495.1 Desulfobacterales bacterium | reverse complement strand
AGACGGTGGGCATCCCGCCGGTGCTGCACATGGGCTCCTGCGTGGACAACAGCCGGATTTTGCTGGCCCTGACCGAGATGGTTAAAGCCGGAGGGCTTGGCACGGATATCTCGGAGCTGCCGGCAGCCGGCAGCGCCCCGGAATGGATGAGTGAAAAAGCCATTTCCATCGGGCATTATTTTGTCAGCTCCGGCGTTTACACGGTGTTTGGCTACCATTTCCCCACCAGTGGGGCGCCGGTGTTCCAGAATTATCTGTTCAAAGAGCTGGAAAAGCAATACGGCGGTATGTGGGACCTGGAGGCCGATCCCATCAAGCATGCCCACAAGATGATTGCCCATATCGATAAGAAGCGCAAGGCGCTGGGCATCGACAAGGCCCGGGAGCGGGTGTTGATGGATATGGCCAGTCGCCAGGCCCTGGAGGCCTAACGGATTGAAATTCAGGGGTTGCGGCAAGCCGTGACGATGCGATTGCCATGATCCCTCAAGCATTAATTTAAAAACTCCACGAAGGAGGAACCTATGTCAAAGTTAGTTGCATTTGCCGCCATCCAGGGGGGCTACAATGTTGTTTCCCAGGTAGAAGGGGAGTATCAGCGGGCTCTGGAAACCTACGATGCGGATACCAAGGTCGGATTTCCCAACACGGCCTATTTCCTGCCGGTGATCTATTCGCTGCTTGGGATCAAGGTGGAAACCCTGGAAGATATGAAAAAACCGCTGGAGGTGGCCCGCAAGTTGCTGCCGCCTCACATTAAGGGTATGCATTATCTGCCTTACCTGGGCCCGCTGCTGGACGCGGGGATGGCCACGCTGTTCTGCTTCGAGATTCGTGAAGCCCTGCGGTATCTGAATGAACCGGATTTTTATTTTTATTCCGAGGAACCCGACCTCGAAGCCGGCAAAATCTGGCTGGGTGCGGCCGATGACGTCGTTTTCCGTAAAAGAGGTGTGGAATTCGTTGACGGCACCGCTCCGGGATTTGCCGCTATTGTTGGTGCCGCCCCGACGGTGGAAATCGCCAAGGATATCGTTGAAGATTACCAGAAGCGCAACCTGTACATTTTTCTGGCTGCCAACCAGAACAACACTTCCGTTACCAAACAACTGATTGAAGCCGGGGTGCAGATTGGCTGGAACACGCGTATCGTACCTTACGGTCCCGACATTTCTTCGGCGATTTTCGCCCTGGGATTTGCCAACCGTGTGGCCATGGCCTTTGGCGGTGTGAAGCCCGGCGATTACAAGAAAATTTTGAAATACAACAAGGATCGGGTATTTGCCTTTGTCAACGCCCTGGGCGATGTGGGCACCGACTGGGCCGGGGCCGCGGCGGGATGTGTCAACTGGGGTTTTCCCACCATCGCTGACACGGACATTCCCGAAATTCTGCCCACCGGTATCTGTACTTACGAGCACGTGGTGGCCAACATCTCCCACGACGAAATCGTGCAGAAATCTGTTGAGGTCCGGGGTCTGAAGGTTACGGTTTCTGAAATCGACATTCCCTGCTCTTACGGACCGGCCTATGAGGGTGAGCGGGTGCGCGCCGCGGATCTTTACTGCCAGATGGGCGGCGGCAAAACCCAGTGCACCGAACTGGTGAAAATGGTCGAGATGAATGAGATCGAAGATGGCAAGGTCGAAATCATCGGCCCTGATGTGACCGATATCAAGGAAGGCGAGGTTCTGCCGCTGGGTATTTACGTGCAGGTCGCCGGTCGTGAGTTTCAGACTGATTTCGAGCCGATCATCGAGCGCCAGATCCATCACCTGATCAACTACATCCAGGGCATCATGCATATCGGCCAGCGGGATATCTCATGGGTCCGCGTCGGCAAGGCCGCTATGGAAAAGGGCTTTACCCTCAAAGACATTGGAATTGTCCTGCATGCCAAGTTTCACCAGGATTTCGGCAATATTTTCGACAAGGTCCAGATCACCATGTATACCAAGAAAAAAGACGTGGATGATTTGACCAAGCGTGCCCGGGCAGAGTACAAGACCCGTGACGAACGCGTGGAAAAGATGACCGACGAGGATGTGGAAATCTACTATTCCTGCACCCTGTGCCAGTCTTTTGCTCCCAACCACGTATGTACGGTCAGCCCGGAGCGGACCGGACTTTGCGGTGCTTATAACTGGATGGACTGCAGGGCCTCCTATGAGATCAATCCCACCGGCCCGAACCAACCCATTGAAAAGGGCGAATGCCTGGATCCGGTACTCGGCCAGTGGAAAGGGGTCAACGAGTTTGTTTACAAGGCCTCCCGCGGGGCGGTTGACCACTATAACTTTTATTCCCTGGTGGTTGATCCCATGACCACCTGCGGCTGCTGCGAATGTATTGCCTCCATGCTGCCGGCCTGCAATGGGGTGATGACGGTCAACCGGGAGTACACCGGTCAAACTCCCTGTGGAATGAAGTTTACCACCCTGGCCGGAGTGATGGGCGGTGGGGCTTCGACGCCGGGCTTTGTGGGGCATTCCAAGTTTAACATCACCCAGCGTAAATTCATCCTCGGCGACGGCGGCATCAAGCGGGTGGTGTGGATGCCCAAGATCCTCAAGGAAGAAATTCGCGAGCGTCTGATCAAACGTGGCGAGGAAGTCGGAATGCCTGACCTGATCGATCGCATTGCCGATGATACCATCGGGGTGACTGAAGAAGAGATCCTGCCGTTTCTCCAGGAAAAAAAGCATCCGGCCTTGGAGATGGATCCTTTGATTGGATAAAGCACATGGATACGGGTTGCACGCGCTGACAGATCCGGGGGGTTACTTGGACCTTGTCCGCATGCAACTCGTAACCGAAATACCCAACGTGTAATACGAAAGTAAGGAGAATAAAATGGCATTAACCT
>JAOZPY010000054.1 GCA_029932495.1 Desulfobacterales bacterium | reverse complement strand
AGGGAAGATACCGGGTCTCCGGGCATAACCCGCAACACCACAAACACAATGCTCAACAGAATCAGCACCATGGGAATGGTCAGCAGCAGGCGCATGACGATATAGCGGGCGAGATTTTTCATGGTCGATTACAACACGAACGCCCGCAAGCAGGCGGTTGAACCAGCCTGGGCGGGCGAACCCCGCGTGTTGCCGCGGGGCAAGCTGCGGAAAGCTTCCATCAGCCGGGGGGGCACCCTGGAAGTGCATCCCCCGGCAAAAAATCTAGTTGACCCGGTGAATGGGTCCGTAATTGAACTGCAGCGTCGGTGAGAGCATAATGCCGCGAATATCCTTCTGGGTAAACAAATACAGCGTTCCCTGGAACAGCGGACAGGTCGGCACCTCGTCAGTCCACCACTGCTGAATATCCTGATAGATGATGGCGCGCTTTTCCATGTCCGTCACGGTCTGGCCCTCAACGAACTTTGCATCCCACTTGGGATTGGAAAAATGAATCCCCAAGCCCTTGGAACCGGCCGTACCGGCGAAAGCCGCCGTGTAGTTATCCGGATCAATGTAGTCCGGATACCAACCCAGCAGCCAGACGGGCATGACCTTGTTGGACCAGTTGTCCCGGTAAGCGGCCCATTCGGCCGACTTGACATTGACCTTCATCACACCCGTGGCTTCAAGCTGATTTTTGAGCACGGCGGCGATATCCACCTCGGTGTCGCCGTAATGGCTGGGGGTGTACCAGAAATCAAAGGTCAGCGGGTTGCTTTTGGTGTATCCACGGGACGCCAGCAGCTCCCGGGCCTTTTTAAGGTTGCCGTCCGCTCCGTAAACCGCCCGAAAGGCATTGGTATGCGACCACATGCCATTGGGCACCATGGAATACAGCGGCGCGTTCTGGCCCAGGAAAACCTTTTCAATGAGCTGGGACCGGTTGACCGCCGCGGCCACGGCCTGGCGCAGGACCTTGTCATTCCAGGGAGGGGTGTCGGTCAGAAAACAGATGTAGCGGATATAGGGACCCTGGGCCTTGATCGTCAACACCTTGGATGATTTTTCCAGGTCCTTGATATCGGATGGATTCAGAGTCTTGAAGACAAAATCGACTTCGCCTTTTTCCAGGGCCAGCCGCATGGTGGTCGCATCGGCGAAATAGCGGATCACCACCCGGTCGTTTTGGGGTTTTTCACCGTAAAAATTGGGATTGGCATCCAGGACAATTTCCTGGTCTCTTTTAAAAGAGGTCACCTTGTAAGGACCAAGGCCCACCAGTTTGCCGCCTTTTAACTCGGAAGGATCGCGGATGATCTTATCTTGCGGATAAATATTCGGGTTGACGGGGTAATAGGGAACCGAGGCCACCAGGGAGGGAAAATAGGCCACCGGGTTTTTGAGCACGTATTTGACCGTGTACTTGTCGACCACCTCTACATGGTCAACAAAATCCGTGACCAGCCAGGACGGGTCGCCCTTAAGGGCGATCACCCGGTCCAGGGACCATTTCACCGCCTGGGCGTCAAAGGGGGTACCGTCGGAAAATTTCACCCCTTCCCTCAGCTTGAAGGTATATTCCTTGCCGTCGGCGCTGATACTGTAAGATTTTGCCAGGCCCGGCACCAGGTTGGTCTTGCCGGGGGGATAGCGCAACAGGCCCTGGTAGATGTTGTAAAAAATCTCCCAGGTATGAAAATCATAAGCGTTGGCCGGATCCATGTCGATCACTTTTTCAGTGGTTCCATAGACAATCGCCTTTTTAGCAAAGCTGTTGGATGCAAACAGCATCAAGCCTGCCGCCAGAAAACACACCACAATAAGCTTAAGCACTTTCATGTTTTTTCCTCCTTTCTGTGGGTAAAGGGCCAAACCCGGAAGGCGGTGGAAAGCCCCCGGCTGCAATCTGTCTTTATTTATAACAAATCGAATGAAATGCAAGTCTTAATTGGTTCCCTTTTATAAATGGTCTTTTTTCCGCCGGGATGCGTTCTCCGCAGACGGGTTGGCTAAAATTTCATATTGACCAAACTGCTGATCGTTTATAAAACCTAATGGAACCGCCAATAGCCACTAACTTCCCAAAAAACCAGAACGATTCTGGAGGCGCCATGCAGACCAAAACTGACCGGCTACTGTACCTGTCCCGGGCCGATGTTGAAAAAGTCGGCCCTTCCATGGCTCAAATCATTGAAGCTCTGGAAATCACCTTCCGGGCCAAGGGTGAAGGCCGCACCGAAATGCCCCCCAAACCCGGTATCCATCCCGGTGGTGACAATTTTCTGCATGCCATGCCAGCCTATATTCCGGATCTGAAATCCGCCGGCATCAAATGGGTCAGTGCCTTCCCTCAAAATCCACAAAAAGGCCTGCCCTACATCTCCGGGCTGCTGATTTTCAACGATGCGGACACGGGACTTCCCCTTTGCGTAATGGACTGCGTCTGGATCACCGCCAAGCGCACCGGGGCGGCCACCGCCGTTGCCGCCCGCCACCTGGCACGGCCGGAATCCGCTGTCATGGGGATGCTGGGCTGCGGGGTCCAGGGACGCAGCCACGTGGAGGCCCTGAATGAGCTTTTCGAGCTAAAAAAAGTCATGGCTTACGATGTCGATACCGAGGTTCAAAAGCGGTATACGCACGAAATCAGCCGCACCTTCGACCTGGAAGTCGTGCCGGTCAAAACCCCGCAAGAAGCGGTCAGCGGCTGTGACATCGTGGTCACGGCCGGACCCATATTGAAAACGCCCCATGCCACCATCCAGGCCGGATGGCTTGATGAGGGCGCCTTTGCCTCCCTGGTGGATTATGATTCCTACTGGCACCCGGCGGCCATGCATGAAACCGATAAGTTCTGTACCGACGATATTCCCCAGTTTAACCTGGCCCGCCAAACCGGTTATTTCAAGGATGTTCCGGAAATCCACGCCGATCTGGGACAGCTGGCCTGCGGCCGGAAACCCGGCCGCCAGACGCCCGCCGAACGCACCATGACCGCCAATCTGGGCCTGGCCATAGACGACATGGCCGTCGCGCCGCTGATCTATCAGAAAGCCGTGGAGAAAGGCGTAGGAACATGGTTGGCGCTTTAAAGAAAGATAGCAAACAGGCGCGGTTCGTTGTCAGTTGTCCGTGGCCCGTTGAAAAAAGGATTTTGCGTGCGAAAACTGCAACGGACAACGGACCCCTAACAACCGCCATGTCGATTTTAAAGCAATGGACGGCAATGCCATTTTAGGGCCGTGGCCGGAACTCAAAGGGCTGTTGCTGGCCAATGGTTTTTCCGGCCATGGTCTGCAGCAGGCCCCGGCGGTGGGGCGCTACCTGTCCGAACTTATTTTACAGCTTCCCCTGTCCCTTGATCTGTCCATATTTTCCCCCCGGCGCCTTTTGGTTAACCAACCGCTGGGTGAAGACGGCCTGGTGTAAATCCAGACGCATCTCAAAGTAAGTTGACAAGCTGCCGCTAAAATGATTATATAGCCAACTTATCGCCGCTACAAAATCGATTTGTGCAAAAACCCAGGGGCTGCATCATGGCTGAACTGCAAATTGAGAATGTATCCAAGCGCTTCGGCGGACTGCTGGCGGTCAACAAGTTGGACATGACCGTCCCCCGGGGGAAAATCCTGAGCCTGATCGGCCCCAACGGCGCCGGCAAAACCACCGTATTCAATATGATCACCGGGGTCTATCCGCCCACCGAGGGTTCCATCACTTTTAAAGGCAAAAAACTCAACCACCTCAAAAGCAGCCGTATCGTCGGCCGGGGCATTGCCCGCACCTTTCAGAACATCCGCCTGTTCAAAGCCATGACGGTCCTGGAAAATGTCCAGATCGGCCTGCACTGCCGGACCAAAAGCGGGGCTGTTCGGGCCCTGTTGAAAACCCCGTTTGAAAACCGCGAAGAAAAAAAAATCGTTCAAAAAGCCCAGGAAATCCTGGACTTTATCGGGTTGGCCGGCCACAGCCACGACTACGCCTCCAATCTGCCCTATGGCGAACAGCGGCGGCTGGAAATCGCCCGGGCATTGGCCACCCAGCCGGAGCTGCTGCTGCTCGATGAACCGGCGGCCGGCATGAACCCGAGGGAAACCGCGGAATTGATGGAGTTAATCATCAAGCTGCGCGACACTGGATTGACCATTTTTCTGGTGGAACATGACATGCGGCTGGTGATGGGAATTTCGGAGATTGTCACCGTGCTGGATTACGGCCAGAAAATCGCCGAGGGCACCCCGAAAGAAATTCAGCAAAACGAAAAGGTAATTGAGGCCTACCTGGGAGGCGGGGCCAAAACGTAGTCGTTGCTTGACGGTCTGCAACCCGGGACGGCGCTGGTATCCGGTACAATTTATCAACCCCAAAAGGAGGTAGCATCATGAAAAAAATCGGGATCTTTGTTTTATGTATCACACTGATACTGGGAGTTCACGGTCTGGTTGCCGCCAAGACACTGAGAATCGGCACCCTGAGCCCCTTGACCGGCCCCTACGCCCAGGATGGCACGGACATCCTGCAGGGGGTCAAAACGGCAGTGGCCGTCTATGGCCCGGTCAAAGGCTTTGATAAGGTTGAAGTCATCCCCGGAGACAGTGCCTGTGACGGCGGCAAGGCCACCATGGCCGCCAACAAGCTGATCAACAGCGACGTGAACGTGGTTGTCGGCGCCTACTGCTCTTCGGCCACCGAGCCGGCTCAAATCCCGCTGATGGACGCCAAGATCGTCATGATCACCCCGGCATCCACCAATGAGCGTCTGACCGCCAAGGGCTATGACTACTTTTTCCGCATGCCCCCTCGGGATGACGTCCAGGCCTGGTCAACAGTGCAGTTTTTAGAGAAAAAACTGCATGCCAAAACCCTGGCCCTGATCGACGACAAGCAGACCTATACCGCCGGACTGACGGCCAATATCACCAAATTTGCCAAGGAAAGCGGCAAGGTTAAAATTGTGGCCCATGAGCACATCACTCCCGGTGACAGTGACTTCACCGCGGTTCTGACCAAACTCAAAAGGGTCAACCCTGACGCCATTTACATGAGCGTGTACCAGCCCGAAGGCTCCAAGATGATCCAGCAGGCCCGCAAGCTCGGCCTCCGCTCGGATTTCGTCAGCGAAGACGCAGTCTACCATCCCAAATTTTTGGAAGTCGCCGGACCAGCCGCCGAAGGCGTGTACCTGACATTTGCCCAGGCGCCCGACACCCCTGCCAGGCGCCAGTTTGAAAAGACTTACAAAGCCATGTGGAAGGCCAAAAACATCGGCTCTTATGCTTATTATGCCTTTGATGCCGGCATGATGGCACTGGCCGCCATCGATAAGGCCGGCACCACCCAGGCCGATACCCTGCAAAAAACCATCCGCGCCAACACGTGGCCGGGGGTCAGCGGCGACATCAAGTTCGATGCCAAGGGGGATCGCAAGCTGGCTCACATTGTCTGGGTCGTCAAGGATAACAAATTCGTGCCTTACTGGGATCCACTGACCGGCAAGGATCTGTAAAAAATAAGCGGACCGGGCACCAACCGCCCGGTCCGTTTATTTTATTTTGCGACTTTAACAGGGATTAAGAGCCACATGGAGTTTTCCGCATTTTTGCTGCAGCAGATCGTCAATGCCGTTTTTCTGGGAAGCATCTATGCCCTGATCGCCCTGGGCTACACCATGGTCTACGGCATCATCGAGCTGATCAACTTCGCCCACGGGGAGCTGTTTACCGCCGGGGCTTTCATCGGGGTCATCGCCTTGACCGCCCTGCAGCAGGCCGGCTGGGTGGATAGTCATTTTATCATTACCTTGGTGATCGTCTTTTCCCTGGCCATGGCTTACGTGGCCGTGCTGGGAGTCGCCCTGGAGCACGTCGCCTATAAACCGCTGCGTCGCTCTTCCCGGCTGGCGGGCATTCTCAGTGCCCTGGGCATGTCCATCTTCCTTTCCAACGGCATGATGCTCAGCCAGGGGGTATCCGACCGGGCCTACCCCCAGGTATTCGGCCTGGAAGGATTTGAAGTCTTCGGAGCGCGCATCACCAACGGCCAGATCTTTATCATCATCCTGGCGGTGGCGTTGATGGTGGCGCTGCAACTGTTTGTCCACAAAACCCGGCTGGGAAAAGCCATGCGGGCGACAGCCCAGAACCAGACCATGGCCCGCATGCTGGGCATCAATATCGACCAGACCATCCGCATCACCTTCATGATCGGCCCGGCCCTGGGGGCCGCCGCCGGTGTCATGGTGGGCCTTTACTACGGGGCGGTACGCTTTGACATGGGCTTTATTTTCATGATCAAGGCCTTTGCCGCCGCGATTCTGGGAGGAATCGGCTCCATTCCGGGTGCCATGCTGGGAGGGCTGATCATCGGAGCGATTGAAGTCTTCTGGGCGGCTTTTCTGCCCAGCGCCTGGAAGGATGTGACCACGTTTACGGTGCTGATCCTGGTCCTGTATTTGAAACCCAGCGGTCTTCTGGGTGACAGTTCATCGGAGGTACGTGTCTGATGGTACGGCAGGAACTTAAAAAACTGGTGGTCTACAGCTTTTTTCTGGCGATTTTGATCATTCCCATGCTGGGATTCAAAACCACCAGTTTCCAGGCTGGCCGGGCCTTCAAAACCCTGGGGGTTTTCGTGGCCATCCTGGCGCTCAATTTCATCCTGACCATCGTCCGCGGCCGCCGTCAGGAACCGGAGGGCGCCAAAACGCCCTGGACCGAGCAGGCAGCCGAGCGCCTTGGCCGCATCCCCAAACTGTATACCATCGGCGGGCTGCTGGCCCTGGCCGCCGTCTTTCCCCTGTTTGCCGACAACTACATGCTGGATGTCGCCATTACCTGTCTGATCTACGTCTGCCTGGGGCTGGGCCTGAACATTGTCGTGGGCCTGTGTGGGCTGCTGGACCTGGGTTACATCGCCTTTTACGCCGTGGGGGCCTATACCTACTCTTTGCTCAACCTCAAATTCGGCCTGTCTTTCTGGGCTGCCGTGCCCGTCGGCGTTGTGCTGGGCATGACCGTCGGATGTCTCATCGGCTATCCCACATTGAAGATGCGCGGTGATTATCTGGCCATTGTTACCATGGGTTTTGGCGAAATTATCCGCCTGGTGCTTAACAACTGGGACTCGTTGACCGCGGGGCCCAACGGCCTTTTCGGTATGAAGCGGCCGGATCTGCTTTATCCGCATTTTTCTTCGGACGGATTCACCTGGGCAGTTTATTATCTCAAATCCCTGCCCTCCCTGTATTATTTAATTCTGGTCATTGCCGTCTTGACAATCATCGGGGTTCGCCGGCTGGATAATTCTCGGGTGGGCCGTGCCTGGATCGCCATCCGGGAAGACGAGGTGGCCGCCGAACTGTCCGGAGTCCCCACCACCCGGATCAAACTGCTGGCCTACGCCCTGGGTGCGGGTTTCGCCTCGGTGGCAGGCGCTTTTTTCTCGGCCAAATTAAGTTACACCAACCCGAATTTTTTCCTGTTCATGGAGTCGTGCATCGTGCTTTGCATCGTAGTCCTGGGGGGCGTGGGCAGCATTCCCGGTATCATCGTGGCCGCCTTTATCATGATCGGTGTGCCGGAGATCTTCCGGAACCTCGCCGAATATCGTATGCTGGCCTTTGGCGGAATCATGACCACCATGATGGTGCTCAAGCCCGAAGGATTGATCCCGGCATCCCGACGCCGGCGTGAACTGCATGAAGCCAACAAGACAACACCCACGGATTGATCACATGACAGAGTCCCAGACAATTTTACAGCTTTCCGAGGTGCACACCTATTATGGCAACATCCACGCGTTGAAGGGGATTTCCTGTGCCATTTCCCGGGGAGAAATCGCTTGCCTGATCGGCGCCAACGGGGCCGGCAAGTCCACCACCCTGATGACCATCTGCGGCGTACAACGGGCCGCCCGGGGTGAAATTCTCTTAAAAGAAGAGCCCATCCATCATCTGCGCCCCGAGCAGGTGGCGGCCCGGGGGGTTGCTCAAACCCCTGAAGGACGACAGATCTTTGCCAAAATGAGCACACTGGAAAACCTCGAAATGGGCGCTTTTCTGCGCAGGGACAAAACCCAGATAGCGGAAGATATGGACTGGGTGTTTACCCTTTTCCCGGTGTTAAAAGACCGCATGCAACAGCCGGGCGGCACCTTGAGCGGCGGGGAGCAGCAGATGCTGGCCATCGGCCGGGCACTGATGTCCCGGCCGGAACTGCTGCTGCTGGACGAACCGTCCCTGGGACTGGCCCCCAAACTGGTGGAGAAAATTTTTGAAACCATCCTGGAAATCAACAAAAGCGGGGTGACCATTTTCCTGGTCGAACAAAATGCCCACATGGCCCTGACCATATCCAGCACCGGCTATGTCATGGAAACCGGCCGGATCGTGCTGACTGACAAATCAGTGAACCTGCTGGAAAACGAGCAGGTTAAAAAAGCCTACCTGGGAGAATAGTGCCAGCCGATTCCATTGATTGATTAAATAAGATCACCCTGTAAAAAGTCTTTTGTGAGCGGCTTTGAACATTTTGGGAAAAAGCTTGCTGAGAACCTGAGCGCTAAAAAATCCAAACTGTTTGAAGGCCTTGGCCCGATTTTTTGAATTTTAACCAAGGGCTTCAGCCATCCCCAAAATGCTCATGAAGCGAACAAAAGGAACTTTTTACGACTTCATCAAATAAGAAAACAGGAAACTGAAAATGCCCAAACGTCTTGAAGCCCACGTATTTGATTTACCCGTCCAGGAACTGCGGCGCGGATACCGCAGTGATGTCTATTTCTGGCGTGAAAAAATCACCCTCGAACAGCACAACTTGAAGCCGGAAGTCACCATGCAGGTTTTTCAGAAAAAAAATGCCGTGCTGTGCGGGGTGGACGAGGCCGTGGCGGTGCTGAAAGTGGCGGCCGGCCGGTATACCGATTATCCCAAAGCATACAAACTGTTCGACCGGCTGATCGAACTCAAGGGCCGCGCCCGGCAGCAGTTCCTTGGCAATCACAAGGATTATCTGCTGACCATTGAAAAAAAAATGGAAGTCTCCCGGCAGCTGGACGGCCTGTGGAAAAGCGGGTTTAACCAGCTGGAAGTCGAAGCCCTGCATGACGGCGATCGCATCTCCCCTTGGGAAACCGTAATGCACATCACAGGCAACGCGAGCCTTTTTGCACACCTGGAAACGGTTTACCTGGGAATTCTGGCACGACGCACCAAAATCGCCAGCAATGTACGCGGCGTGGTGCAAGCCGCCAACGGAAAAATCGTCCTTTATTTTCCGGCCCGTTTCGATCACTGGGCCGTTCAGGGTGGTGATGGTTACGCGGCCCACATCGGCGGCGCCACCGGCGTTTCCACAGATGCCCAGGCCCACTGGTGGGGGGCCAAGGCGTCCGGCACCGTTCCCCACGCTCTGATCGCCGCTGTGGGGGGTGATACGGTCAAGGCCATCCGCCTGTTCGGTGAAACCTACCCGGAAGTCGCCCTGGTCGCCCTGGTGGATTTTGACAACGACTGCGTGGGCACCGCGTTGAAATGCTGTGAGAAGCTGGGGGACAAGCTCTGGGGGGTCCGCCTGGACACCTCCAACACCCTGGTCGACAAATCCATTATACCGGTCATGCAGAATTTCAAACCCACGGGTGTCACTCCCAGGCTGGTGGAAATGACCCGCCAGACACTGGACAAGCATGGATTCGGTCATGTGAAGATCATCGTATCGGGCGGCTTCAACCCCGGGCGAATCGCCGAGTTCGAAAAGCTGCAGGTACCTGTGGATGCCTATGGGGTCGGTAGTTACCTGATGCAGGGAGTCAATGCGTTTACCGCTGATGTGGTTCTGGTGGAAGGCAAGCCCTGCGCGAAGGTCGGCAGACAATACATCCCCAACCCACACCTCGAGCCGGTGGAAGTGTAACCTGCGGCGGGACCAAAAACTCCACCCTTAAACATAAGGGGGATATCAACCCCGCCATTCGGTATCATCCACGGTGGTCTTAAAATCCGGCTCCACGATGGCCGGAGCTTCCAGGTCCCGGGCTTTTTCCTGCTCTTCGGCTGTCGGCATCCCGACAAAAACAAGACGCTGACGCGGACATTTTCGACAAGCCTCCAGCACCTCCAAAGAACATTCCGGCGTGTAAGCATCATAGTCGATGGTGGACAGGTTATCTTCGAGTTTAAACAGGCTGGAAGTCCTGGCACAGGCGCCACAGCCGATACAGCCCACGTTGCAGACCGCAATGACATCTTTCCCCCTGTCCTTGTTGGAGCACGCGACCGCCAGCACACGCTCGGATTTAAAGGGGGTAATGGTAATAATATTACGGGGACATACTTTGGCGCAAGCACCGCACCCCACGCATTTTTCATAATCCACGGTAGCCAGACCGTCAATCACATGCAGGGCATCAAACTGGCATGCACGCACACAGTCACCAAAGCCAAGACAGCCATAAGTACAGCCCTGAACGTCAGTTACCAGGTTGGCTGCGGCGCAGCGTTTTTCGCCCAGGTATTCATTGCGTCCCAGCCGGTCATCATAATGCGCTCCGCAGTGAATGATCGGGCGGTAAGGCAGCGTTTCTCCGACTTCCACGCCCATAATGGCAGCCACTGAAAGGGCACAGCTCTGACCGCCCACCACACATTTGTTAACGGCTTCATGCTCCAGCACCACCGCTTCAGCATATTCTCCACAGCCGACATAACCACAACCCCCGCAGTTGGCCCCGGGAAGCGCATCGATCACCGTCAGCACCCGGGGGTCGATATCCACGCGAAATTTTCGATTGGCCCAACCAAGGATGTATGTCAACAGCAACGCCATGGACAGCAGAATGCCGCCGGACAAACCGATGGTAACCCAGGTCATTGGTCCTCCAATTGGCTCAAGGAACAGCCCCCAGAGCCGCTCTCAACCCGTTGTCAACGCCCGCAAATCCCATAAATGCCATGGCCAGAATGCCACCGATAATCAAGGTAATGGCCGCGCCCTTGAAGGCTTGTGGGATATCGCACAGATCAAGTTCTTCGCGGATGCCCGCCATGACAACAATGGCAATGGTAAAGCCGACGCCGCCAAAAA
>JAOZPY010000525.1 GCA_029932495.1 Desulfobacterales bacterium | reverse complement strand
ACCAGGGCATGTAAAAGGCCGGGATATCGGTGCGGCGGGATGCGGATATCACGATTTTGGGGGGTGTTGGCATTTAGACAAAATCGGGTAAAGCACTGTGCCGGTGGGGTTATTTTTTCTTGATTTCATTCAGGGAGATGACCTTGGCATTGCCGGTCGCCCCGGCAGCGCTGCCGGGGGTCTGCTCCTGTTTCGTTGTTTCGGGGGCCTGTGCCTGCTGGGGGGCAACCACTTTTTCCAGCCGCATGCGTTGTCCGTTCATGGTAAATTCGGCACCCTCGATGTAAATATCCCGCAGAATCCAGGTGACCATCTGGAGCGGCACCTGCAGCAGCAGCAGCCGGACATGATACCAGTCCGGCTTGGAATTCGGCAGGATTTCTTCAATCCGGGCAAAAACCAGCGGTTTATCCTCGAAGTGTATCAACACCAGGTCATTTTCAGCAGCCATGCGGCAAATCCCTATTTTCTTGTTTTTCTGCCGCAGGCAGCATCTTCTTTGTTTTTCTCAGCGCTCTCGGCGTGCCCTGCGGTATTTTTTTATATTATGATCTGGAAAGATATTGAATTTTTGCGGCTAAATCAATAAAAACCTTTTAAATTTCCATCAGGCGTCATAAATAGGTGGTCAAAATTTTAAAATCCACGGAATACCTCTAAATTAGGTGGAGCCCATGAATGCAAAAATCCCGGCTGAATCCATCCAGGATCTGACAGCTCAAATTGATCAGCTTTTCCATGCCCGTTCGGTGGCGATTGTCGGTGTGCCCCGGGGAATGAAAACCGGTAAATTGTTTTTGATGGCCCTGCTGGACCAGGGTTTTGATGGCCGGATTTTCCCGGTCAACCCCCGGGCCAAAGAAATCGATGGCCTCAAGGCCTATCCCAGCGTGACCGCCATCGATCAGCCGGTGGACCTGGCGATCGTACTGGTTCCCAGCCACAACGCCCTGGACGTCGTGCGTGAATGTGCCGCCAGGGGCGTTAAGGGGGCGGTCCTGTTTACCGCCGGCTTTCGGGAAACCGGAACCAGCCAGGGGCGGGATCTCGAGCAGGAGCTTTTGCAGGCGGCCCGCGCGGGCAATATGCGCCTGATCGGCCCCAATGGCATGGGCCTTTACAGCCCCCAGACCGGCCTGTCTTTTTTCCCGGGAATGTCAAAGGAACCCGGGCCGGTGGGAATGATATCCCACAGCGGCTCATTGGCCAATATTCTGGGCCGCATGGCCGGCCAGCGGGCCATTCGTTTCAGCAAAGTGGTCAGCTCCGGGAACGAATGCGACCTGACAGCCGCTGATTTTTTAGCTTACCTGGGCAATGATCCGGATACCGGCCTGATCGGCGCCTATATCGAAGGCATCAAAAACGGGCCGGATTTTATCCACGCCTTGCGGCAGGCATCTTTGAAAAAACCGGTGATCATTTGGAAGGTGGGACTGACCGCTGAAGGGTCCCGGGCTTCCGCATCCCATACCGGGGCATTGGCGGCAACCCCTGAAATATGGCAGGGCGTGTTGCGCCAGACAGGGGCCATACCTGTGGTGGGATTCGAGGCGCTGGTGGATGCTTTGATGGGGTTTTCGCTGCTGCCGGCCAACCCGGGAAATCGCATGGCGATCATTTCCGGACCCGGCGGCCTGGCAGTATCGGCGGCGGAAGCCTGTGGACGGCAGCAAATCCACCTGGCCGATCTTTCATCTGCCACCCGCTCCGAACTGGCGCCTGTTATTGCTGCATCCGGGACCAGTCTGCGCAACCCGGTGGACGTCAGCCTGGAGGCGCATTTTAACTTGGATATTTTTTTCCACACCGCCCGTACCCTTTCCCGGGACCCGGGGGTCGATGCCATTATGGTCATTGGCTGCGGGTTAAGCCCGGAAGCCAACGAGCAGTACGCGGAAGGGTTGTCCCAGGTGTACCGGGAGTTTAAAAAACCCATCCTGGCAGTCAAAATTCCCGGCTTTGAACTGGAATACGCACAACGGTTGTGTGAAAATGGGATTGCCTTTTTTGATTCCGCCGAACGGGCGGTGGATACCTATGCCCTGGCACTGCACTACTGGGCTTGGCGCGGGCAACGGAGCGGAGGCGCTTGATAACCCTAATGTTGAGATTATCCCTACATTTTTTGACAAATATGCCGATATCATTTTATAATGTAAAAAATTGCTGCTGCCAGGAGGGAAGTCCCATGAAAAAAATATCCGTATTTTTCACCTTTTTCATCGTCCTGCCGGCGCTGGCAGTGTGGATGAGCCTGTCAGTACCGGCCGCCGCACAAAAAACAGCGCAGGATGAAAAAACGACCGGAACAATAATTAGACTGCAATCCACTAATCAGCCGCAACAATCCGGGGCCCGGACCGACCGGCCGGAAGCGGTGAAAAACGCCACCGGAACCAAAAAAAATGCGGATTACTGGTTTGACAGGGGGGCGCTTTGCGCAACTTACGGAAACGACAAGGCGGCGGTTCAATATTTTCAGAAAGCTATTTCCCTCGATCCCCAGACAAGCAGGGCCTATTTTTCACAGGGTATATCTTACGGCCAGCTGGGACAATATATCCGCGCCGTCAAGTTGATCAACAAGGCTATTGAGCTGAATCCCGAAAACGGCCTGTATTATTACGGGCGCGCACGGGTTTATCTGCTGGCCGGAGAAAAAGAAAAGGCCCTGGCAGATTTTAAAAAGGCCGCCGGGCTCGACGACGAGGATGCCCAGGCCTACCTGAAGCGCATCGCCCAGAACCCTTAGATAGATAGAAGCGGTCTCAAAATCCCGGATCACGTTCAAAGACAAGGCGCGAGTTGATGAGAAAGCGCAGCATACACGGTAGTATGTGAGCATTTCGAAGAAACTCGCAACGCAGTATTTGG
>JAOZPY010000524.1 GCA_029932495.1 Desulfobacterales bacterium | reverse complement strand
TTTTTGCGAAAGCAGGTTCTAAAGAACTCATCGAGCAGTGTGCGATTGAAGCGCTTGACAAATCCGTTGGTTCAGTCTTTGATTGGCATTCCCCGTTTTATTATTCAGCATGTTTTGAATCAAGTTGCAGGTTTGAGCGTCTGTAAAATTCCGCCGGAGCTTGTGCCCCTCCACCGTATTCAAATTACCTGTTTAGTCATTTGTCGGCGGTATCGGCTCCCTGCGCTGTGCCTTGTTCCTCCGCGATCCAGGCCATGAACAGGGTGTAGCTGATAGCGACCACAACTGCACCGACAAACAGGCCGATGATACCGGATAGCATCAGGCCGCCCAATGCTCCGATCAGGATCACCAGCATGGGGATATCAACCCCGCGTCCCATGAGTATGGGCTTTAAGAGGTTGTCGCTGGCACCCACTATGATGGCCCAGATGAGAAATAAAACCGCCGGTAGCGTCTCGCAAGTCCAAAAAACCCATGCGACAACAGGCGCGAGAACCAGGATGGCTGGCAGCTGGATAATGGCAACGACCATAACCAGCAGGGCCCACAGACCGGCCGCCGGTACCCCTACAACCACCATGCCAATGGCCGCCAGCACGGATTGAATAACAGCTACACCGACAACGCCTTGCATGACGCTTCTGATGGTTGCCGTGGCAAGGGCAATGATCTCTGGACCCCGGTCTCCGGAAAAACGATTGACAATCCGGGTCATGGTCGCCGAGCCTTTTTCCGCTGTAGCCAGCAGCGCGGCGGCGATGGCCAATGAAATGATAAACATGAAGACGCCGATTACAAGCCCGCCGACCGAGCCCAGCAGTACGCCGCCGGCGGCCTTCAATTGGGGGGCAAACTTGTGCAGGACCGCCCCAAGATTTGATGAGGCCAGGGCCCATGTCTTGCTGAGAGGCGGGCCGATAATCGGCCATGCTGCCACCTGCTCTGGCGGCGGTGGAAGCGTCAGGGCGGTTTTGTCCAGACTTTCCGCAAGCGATTGCACCGCATCAATGGAAGAAGAGACCAGCATGGCCGCCGGGATGACCAGGGCGGCAATGACCAGCAGCGAAAATATGACCGCGGCCAGTTTCCTGCGGCCGCCCAGCAGGCGGGATAGTTTGCCAATAAATGGTTCCAGGGCGACCGCAATGATAATACCCCAGACGACCGGAATGAGAAACGGCTGGATGATACGAAATGTCCAGACCACCAGAATTGCCAGTATTCCGATTTTGATGGCTGCTTCAATGACATTTTTTTCGAAAAGTCTGCTGTTATCTTCTGAGTTCATGGAAGTTTCCTTTGCTGAATTTTAAAAAGGCTGGCTATTGGGTTTTGAAAAAAATTTGGAAGCACCCTGTGATGGTCGGCGGTTGCAATTACTTGGAACCGGAAAGAAGTTTGTCTTTCATCGTTTTGAACCAGCCTTTTCCCTCGATGTGCACGATACAGGCCTGTTGCAGTATTTTGAAAAACTCCGGGTGGGCATGCTGGTAAGCAATGATGCGATCCATGGATAAAATATTGTCCAGGTTCGGTGCTTCCAGCCCGATATTGGTTTCCCGGTGGACGGATTCCATGGTCAGCGACAAGGCGTAGACCACCATTTTTTCTGCCATTTCCGCAGGGCTGATAGAAACATCCTCGCCGTGCTGATAGAATGCGATTTCATAAACGCAGGCGGTGAGCAACGGGTCGGCGATTTCCCGGGGATCTTTGCATCCATAAAGATCGAAATTGCTGTCGAGAAAGTCATCAGCTCTTTTTTGCAGTCGTTTGATCCATTTATCATTCAAGTTTTGCGGCAGCACTGCAGTGGGACCGAACGCTAAAACTTCATTTTGAAATTCAGACAACATTGAAAGTCATCCTTTCCTCTCCTAACAACCAACATGAAACCCTGCGCAAACCCGCCGGCCTTCTTTAGACAGCCGGTTAAAGATCTCAACGGCCCGGGCAGTCGGCTCTACGATCAATTCGATATTGTTTTCCTCGAGACGGCGGCGCAAGGCATCGCTCATTCGCATGTACCCGGGAGCACCCGTTCCGATGACCAAAACTTCCGGGCTGACATTCAGGATGTCCTGGACATCCTCGATTTCAACAAGGTGACCGCTTTTGCGCCACCAATCCGATACCAGTTTTCCAGCCACGATTTTAATGTCACTGTTGCAGATTTGTCCGTTGACAGCCATCCGGCCAAAAGAAAATTCGGTGATCATTCTAAACACCCTGTAACCTTCCAGCCCGGATCGGGTTATGGGAGCGCATAAATTACAGCTGGCATGCATTCATAGCATTTTCCGTCACGGGGGTCAAGATGGTGCCGATGGGGTGTCGAACAGAAGGCGCCTTGTCAGGGGGAAAATCAGGGTATACTTGACACTGGCAATGAAATCCCTTATTTTAGTGCTGCAAGAAAAATCCGAAGGGGGAATTCATGGCAGAAAAACAGGTATATGAATGTGAAAATTGCGGAAACTCAGTTGAACTGGGTGCGGATGAAAAAAAGGTGCCGGAATGCTGCGGCAAACCGATGCGCATATTAAAAGCAATGGATTCATGCCAGATGAGCACCACAGCCGAGCACTCACGCTTTGATGATTCGGGAGAACCCTGTGATGACGGCAGGGCCGGATCATAGCCGGTTGCAGGCTTTGTGCTGGATCCCAGCAGCTTGAACTGAATACCACAGATCACCACGCCGTTAAAGCCCGTTTAAAGAGCTGTGAAAAGCCGTTTTTAAACGGGCTGCCGCCATTTTTCCACAAGATCTTCATTGACACCGTATCATTAGTGGACCCGGGCAGGTCGGTCGCAGCGTGCTGCACCCGTCGATCTGCAAGCCAATCCTGAAAGGAGACTTCCCATGGCGTATGAAGAGAG
>JAOZPY010000523.1 GCA_029932495.1 Desulfobacterales bacterium | reverse complement strand
AATTCAGGAATGACAGCAAACCAGTTCATCATGGCAACCCGTTGAAAAACGGAATCGAGGCGGTTTCAATCATGGTCAACATCAGCGACGGGTAAAGCCCGAAGACCACCAGTACCACCAGCAGGATGATGCGGGGCAGTCCCAGGGCAAACGGGACATCGGCCAGCTGGGCGTATTGCGCCTTGCAGGGCCCGTAAAAGGTACGCTGCACCACCCGCAGCATGAACAGCGCGCTGACCACCAGGGCGCAGACCGCCAGCGCGCCCCGGAACGGATAGGTCTTGAAGGCCGCGATAAAAACCATCAGCTCCCCCCAGAAACTGGCCAGGCAGGGGATGCCCATTCCGGCCATCGCAGCGATGATAAAATAGCTCGAGGCCACGGGCATCACATGGCTCAACCCGCCCAGCTCGGCAATGGTCTTGGTATGGGTGCGGTCATAGATGTAGCCCACCGCCGAAAAGAGCAGGGCGGTCATCACGCCGTGGGCGAACATCTGAAAGACCGCGCCGTTGAGCCCATCGACCGAAACCGTGGCCAATCCCAGCCCGACGATGCCCATGTGCGATACGCTGGAATAGCCGATCACGTATTTGAGATCGGTCTGGCGCAGTCCCACAAAAACCCCGTATACGATACCGATGACCGCCAGTGCGGCCATGAGCTGGGCCCAGTACTGCCAGCCTTCGGGGCAGAGGAAAATACCCACCCGCAAAATGCCGAAGGCGCCGATTTTCATCAGCACCCCGGCATGCAGCATGCTCACCCCGTTGGGAGCGGCCACATGGCCGACCGGCGACCAGGTGTGCAAGGGCCATACCGCAGCCAGAATCCCGAATCCGATATACAGCAGAATAAAGGCGAATTTTTGCTCAGCGGCGGTGAAGGTTCCCGGCTGCATGAGCACGGTGATGTCGAAGGTGTTGAGCCCCGATTTGGCATACAGAAAGACAATCGCCGGCAGCACCAGGGCGCTGCCCGCCAGAAGGTAGAGGGTCAGCTTCATGGCCGCGTATTGTTTGCGGGTGGAGCCCCAGACGGCGATCAGCAGGTACATGGGGAAAAGGGAGACGTCGTACCACACGAAAATGAAAAAAAGGTCCATGCTCATGAACAGCCCGAAAACACCGGCGACCAGGAGAAAATAGAGGGCGAAAAATTCCTTGACGCGTTTGTCGAGCTCCCACATGGTCAGCACACCGGTGAAAAAGACAATTCCGGTCAACAGCAGCATGGGCAGGTTGAAACCGTCGGCGGCGTTAAAATAGGTGATGCCCGGCGTCTTCACCCAGCGGCAGGTCTCCACAAACTGCAGTCCGCCGCGGCTTTTATCGTAGGCAAAAAACAGGTAAATGGACAGCAGCAGGGTGATGCCGGAAAACACCGCACTGACCCATTTGATCCGCGCCGCCTGCCGGGCGGGGGTCAGGATAATGACTACCAGGCCCACGATGCAGCTGAGCAGGATGGCCGTCAGGTATGGGAAACCGGTAAATTCCATCAATATAAAAGTCTCAAACAGTCAGTCGGATTTGCTATAAATTGCACGCTCGCCACACTTTTTTTGGCGGTTGCCTAAAATACGCTAACATCCCTTGTCAGAAGAAAAAATAAAGCGCCAGCAGGACCAGCACCACAAATATCGCCAGCAGCCGGTATTGAATCATGGACAGGTGCAGCCCGGAGACGAAGCGTCCGCTCTGCACGGCGTCTTTGCTCAGGATGTCCAGCCCGGCGTCAATGACGCGGTTGTCGTTTTGGGCGCACAGGCCGGAAATAATCCGGTCGATGAGAACATCGACAAAACGCCGGTAGAAACGATCAATGTACCAGCGTTCGGAAAACAGGTTGTACAGCGGCCCGATGCGCTCCACAAAGCCGATGCGGGCGGACTTGCGCCGGCCGAATTCCGCCCAGGCCAGAAGCACGCCGCCGCCCACGGTTGCCAGGGCCGTGTAAGGCAACCAGCCGTGGCTGCCGCCATGCGCGGCGACCTCACCGATCCGGCTGTCGAAAAAATGTTCCAGCGGTGCCTGGAAAAATCCCAGCAGCACGGTGACGGCGGCCAGAATGATCAATGGGACTCCCATCTGCCAGTAGCCGGCATGCCCGTGGCCGCCGTCTTCGGCCCGCCGGATTTCAGAGCGGTCCGGGACAAGCAGGATAAATATCAGGCGAAACGTGTAATAGGCGGTTAGAAAAGCGCCCAGCAGTCCGGCAACCAGCCACAGCGGGTTGTCCAGTCCGGCCAAAGCACCCAGGATCACTTCCTTGCTGAAAAAACCGGAAAACGGCGGAAGCCCGGCCAGGGCGGCTGCGGCAACGGCCATGCAGATGAAGGGCACTTTCAGCGCCCGTCCGCCGAGCCGGCTGATCTCGAAAATGTCGTTGGTTTTCAGGGCGTGGATGAAAACCCCGGAGCACAAAAACAGCAGCGCCTTGAAGGCGGCGTGGGTGGTCAGGTGAAACATGCCGGCAAAAAAACTTCCGGCGGCCAGGCCCATGATCATAAAGCCCAGCTGGCTGATGGTGGAATAGGCCCAGACCTGCTTGATGTCCCGGCTGACCATGGCCATGGTGGATGCCAGCAGCATGGTGATCGTGCCGATGGCCAGAAAGACGCCCATGGCCACCGCCGAGAGACTGAAAAACGGAAACAGCCGGCAGAACAGAAAAACACCGGCCGCCACCATGGTGGCCGAATGCAGCAGGGCGCTGACCGGCGTGGGGCCTTCCATGGCATCCGGCAGCCAGGTCATCAGCGGAAACTGGGCGCTTTTGCCGATGATGCCGCCGAACATCAGCAGCGCCGAAATCGTGATCAGGCTTGAAGACATGTGCGCGGACAGCCGGGGGCTGTTCAGCTCCAGGATATCCAGGTTGCCCAGGT
>JAOZPY010000053.1 GCA_029932495.1 Desulfobacterales bacterium | reverse complement strand
AGCTGGTGGAAACGGAAAAGATGGCCGCCGCCGGACAGTTGGCCGCCGGCCTGGCGCACGAGATCAGAAATCCCCTCACCAGTATCAAGATGCTGGGGCAGGTACTGAAGAAACGCCTGGCCGGGCAGGAAGACAACCAACGCCTGCTGGATTCCCTGGTCGGGGAAATCAGCCGGCTGGATCGCATTATCCAAGAGCTTATCGACCGCGCGCGGCCGGGTGAACTGAAGAAAGAACCGCTGTCGGTGAATCCGGCAGTGCGGGAAATTCTGGCGGCGACCCGGGAACAGATGATCGCCAGAAAGATTGTTGTGAGAGAACAGCTTAGTGAAACTCTGCCGGTGGTCAGCGCCGATCCGGGAAAAGTGCGGCAGGTACTCTGGAATCTGGTTCTCAACGCGTCTGAGGCCATGCCCCGGGGTGGGATTATCCAGGTAACCACCGGTATTGAAAATGATGATTGTATCAGGATTATAGTGGAAGATACGGGAGTTGGGATAAAAGCAGGGGAAAGGGAGCTTGTTTTTGAGCCCTTTTTCACCTCCAAGCCCGAAGGCATGGGGCTCGGCCTGACCATCAGCCGGAAACTGATCGCCGCCCACGGCGGTGAACTATCGCTTGAAAACCGGGCTGGAGGCGGTTGTCGGGCGGTAATTACTCTGCCTGTTGGAGGAGATAAAAACCATGTTGAACGCTTGTAGGTACGCATGAACCATGTCCTGACCGTTTGCCGGCCCAAAAATCGCTCAATGTAGGGTAGGGTGAAAGAAAGGAATATCAATGAAACAGGTCCTGGTGGTTGATGACGAAGCGGCCATCCGTTTTGCCTTCGAGCAGTTTTTGCGGGACGAGGGCTACGAAGCACTGCTGGCTGAAAATAGTGACGAGGCCCTGAAGCTGCTTCAGGATACCATTCCTGACCTGGTGTTTCTGGATTACCGGCTGCCGGGCATGGATGGCATCCACGTCTTGGAAAAAATCCGCCGGCAGCAGCCGGGGCTGCCGGTAATTTTCATGACTGCTTTCGGGGCCATGGAGGTGGCCATCAAGGCGATGCAACTGGGGGCTTACGAATACCTCACCAAACCCCTGGATCTTGACCAGGTGCGCCTGTTGATCAAACGTGTAGCCGTAGGAAAAAAAGCTGCGGAGGAAACACCGGCCGGAAGTTCTGCTGCTGCTGCTGCTGATTCCCACCTACCTCTGGAACCATTGGTGGGTAAAGGCACCGCTATGCAAGAGGTCTTCAAGATGATCGGGCTCTTGAGTACCCAGGATGTCACCGCCCTGATCAGTGGCGAGAGCGGGGTGGGCAAGGAACTGGTGGCCAGGGCTATTCACGACCATAGCCCGCGGCGGCGGGAGCCATTTGTGGTGGTCAATTGTGCCGCGGTGCCCGAAACCCTGCTGGAGGCGGAACTGTTTGGCTATGAAAAAGGAGCCTTTACCGGGGCGGAGCAGCGCAAACCCGGGAAATTCGAGTTGGCCTCGGGGGGGACCATCTTCCTGGACGAGATTGCCGAACTTATTCCCGCCCTGCAGGTAAAGCTTTTGCGGGTCCTGCAGGAAAAAACCTTCGAACGTCTGGGGGGTTGCGGTCCCTTGCCCGCGGATGCAAGGATCCTGGCGGCCACCAACCGGGACCTGGCCGCTGAGATGCAGTCGGGGTTGTTTCGCAAAGATCTCTTCTATCGCCTGCATGTCATCCATCTTCATATTCCCCCTTTGCGGGAGCGCCGAGAGGATATCCCCATTCTGGTGGATCACTTCATTCGCAAGGGAAATCGGGAAATGGGGCGCCAGGTAAGGGGGGTCAGCAAAGAGGCCATGAGTAAGATGACGGCCCATGCCTGGCCCGGCAACGTCAGGGAACTTGAAAACCTGATCAAGCGGGCCATGGTCCTTTCCCGGGAAGATATCCTGCCGGAACATCTCTTTGAGATCAGGGACGCCGGCGGGCAGAATAGAGCATCGGCCCACCAGGAAGCGCTGGCCGAGTCGGTGAAGCGGTATTTTTCCCTGGAATCCGGCAACGAAGGGACATCCGCGTCCATATTCCAGGAAGCATCATCCATCCTGGAAAAAACCCTCATTAGCGAAGCCCTTAATAAAACCAGGCAGAATCAGCAGCAGGCAGCCCGCCTGCTGGGCATGAACCGTTCCACCCTGCGCAAAAAAATCAGGGATTATACATTGTAATTCCTGGTCACGGCCGATGAAATGGTATTTTTTGTTCACTGGTGGCCAGATAATATCACCTTAGTGACTGTTTTTTAGCTGCCTATCCGCGGCCATTTCTTAATAACTTATTGAAAAAATTGATAAAAACAGTTTTTTAATGGTCAGCTTTTGCAATGGCAAGGTTTTTGCAAACCTTTATATCTGCATTCGCTATTCACACGTCCCCCTGTGTGAGCGAGAGCATGGTCCCCTTTCCCCTTTTATCACCTGCCGTGGGATGCGTGAACACGGCAGGTTTTCCTCCTTTTCTTTCCCGCCATATTTCTCATGGCATCAGATAAAGGTGTAGTTTTGTCTTTTTGAAACGATAACTACGATAGAGAGCTTCAGGGTTGGCCCTGGAGACATTCTGCAAAGATTTTGGTTAACAGTGAGGTTATGGACTATGAAGAGCGGGAAAACCGGCGTCTGGATAATCGGGGCCCTGGGTTCGGTGGCCACCACCGTGATCACCGGAGCCCTGGCTATGGGAAAACAGCTTGCCTCTACCACGGGAATGATCACCGCCTACCCTCAGTTTGACCCCCTGGGGCTGGTTGAACTGGGAGATTTGGTTTTTGGCGGCTGCGACGTGCGGCGAGGCAGCCTCATGGATGAAGCCCAAATGATATGCCGGCAGACTCCAGGGCTGCAGGGGCTGGTTGAGGATATTGCTACGGAACTGGCCATGGTGCAGGAACAGCTCACTCCCGGAACCGGCACTAATTGCGGCGCGGCCATCGAAGGAATGATAAACACCGGCAACGGACGAGCAAAAACGGCCAGGGAAGAAATTGACGCTGTTCGCCGGACCATTGCCGGTTTCCGGAACCGCAACGACCTGGAAAGGGTAGTGGTAATCAACCTGGCTTCCACCGAGCCGCCGCTGGCACCGGCCTCCTGCCATGATGACCTGGAAACCTTTGAGGTCGCACTGGACCGCGATGATCCCCAGGTGGCCAGGGCCAGCACCGTTTATGCCTATGCCGCGGTTCAGGAAGATTGTCCCTATATCAATTTCACTCCCTCCAATGGCGCCCTGCTGCCGGCCATCATTCAACTGGCTGACCAGCAAAAAATCCCGGTCATGGGTAATGACGGCAAAACAGGGGAAACCCTGGTCAAATCGGCCCTGGCCCCCATGTTTACGGCCAGGAATCTCGAGGTCCTGAGCTGGGAAGGCTTTAATATCCTCGGTAACCGGGACGGTGAAATCCTGGATCATCCCGAAAATCGAGAAGCGAAAATCCACAGCAAGGATCAGGTGCTGGCCAGGGTTCTGGGATATGCCCCCCATTCCAAGGTGAGGATCGACTATGTTCCTTCCCTGGGTGACCGGAAAACCGCCTGGGACTTTATCCATTTCCGAGGATTTTTGGGGGTTGACATGTCCCTCCAATTTGTCTGGCAGGGCTATGATTCCATCCTGGCGGCACCCCTGGTCCTGGACCTGGTGAGACTTGCCGAGCTGGCGGCAAGGAATGGTGAAGGCGGGCTGATGCCGCACCTGGGCCTGTTTTTCAAGTCGCCCCTGGGGGTTACGGAGCATCGCCTGGCCCAACAGTTCGAAATCCTGTTGGCCTATGCGAAACGGATACGGGAAGACGGTGTAAGACTGAAGGTTATGAACAAGAAAGGAGTTTAAAATGAGGAATCGGCACTGGCTGGCGTTATCGGCAATGGTAATGGTTTTCTGTTTTGGGCACTGTACGCCCCCGGTTATGGCCCAGGCAGGAGGGCAGGTACAGGCCCGCCAGGGACCACCGCCGGTGATTTCAATGTCGCCGCAACATCCCCGGAGCAACCATCAGCAGAACCAGGCGCCACCCATTGTCATGCTGGCCCCGGGAGTTTTCGAGGTCGGCGGCGTGCGAATCGAGAAAAAAACAGCTTCGGCATCCTTTCCCGCAACCGTAAATATGGACAAAGGGCTGCTGGAATACCTGATTGTCAGCGGCGGGGGCAAAGTCCATGAAAGCCTGCTGCGGACCACCATAGAACCTTACAGCCTCCAGATCGCCCTTTTGCTACTTGGTCTGGAAGGAACCTCGGACCCGCTCAGGGAGCAGGGCGATGCCGGAATTCCCCAGGGAGATCCGGTGACCATTACTCTGCGGTGGAACGATGCCGGTACCGTTAAAAAAGTGCCCATCGAGTCATGGATCATAGACAAAAATAAAACCGCCCCCTTGGGTCCGGTGTCCTGGGTCTTTACCGGCTCTTTCGTCAATGAAGGGGTCTTTATGGCCCAGGTGGAAAAATCCATCATGGCGGTTTACCACGACCCGGCGGCCATGATTGACAATCCTCTCCCTGATGGGGCCAGCGACGAGTTCTGGTTTGTCAATGAAGGCCATGTACCGCCGGCGGGCACCCCGGTTACCGTGATAATTCGCAAGGGAAATAAGGAAAAGGAGAAATAGAAATGTCCCGATGCAAAAAATATTTTTTCAGCATGGCAACAGCTGTCGCTTTCCTGACTTTTGCCCCCTGGATTACTCCGGTGGTGGCCATCGAGAAACCCATCATTCCGGCGGCGACCGCCGAAACCGGCCGAAACCTGTCACTCAGAAACGAAGTGCGCCACGCCATTGAAAGTGGCCTTGCCTGGTTGACAAAAGCCCAAAACCCTGAGGGCTACTGGTCGCAGCCGCAGTACCCAGCCCTTTCCGGCCTGGTACTTACCGCTTTTATGGGTGATCCTAATGGCCGGTATAGAAAAAACCACCCGGCATTCATCGCCAAGGGCTACGATTATCTCCTGCAGTGCGTACAGCCGGACGGTGGCATCTATGTCAAGGATCTGGCCAATTACAATACCTCGGTTTCCATGGTGGCTCTGCAGGTGTCCATGGACCCAAAGTATCATCCCCTTTTGCGGCGGGCCCGGAGTTTTATCCAGGGCCTGCAGTCGGATTTCGATAAGCAGGGGAAAATTGATAACCCCTATGACGGCGGCATCGGCTACGGCTCCAGGTATCCCCACTCGGATATGTCCAATACCATGTTTGCCCTGGAATCACTTTATTATACCCGCTACCTGAAGGGTGAGGTGGCAAAAGAGGGAAGCCAGGAACTTAACTGGCAGGCAGCCATCAGGTTCATCGAACGCTGCCAGAACCTTCCTGAAGTCAATGACCAGAAATGGGCCAGCGGCGATCCAAAAAACCGGGGCGGTTTTGTCTACTTTCCCGGCAACAGCAAGGCAGGGGAAGAAATTCTGCCCACGGGTAAAAAAGCCTTACGTTCCTATGGCAGCATCAGCTATGCCGGTCTTTTGAGCTACATCTACGCCCATCTCGAACGGGATGATCCCCGGGTAAAGGCGGTTTTTGACTGGCTCAGCAGGAACTACACCCTGGATGAAAATCCGGGCATGGGCAAACAGGGCCTTTTTTACTATTACCACACCATGGCCAAAGCCCTATCCATCTACGGGGTCAAGGAACTGCCCATGAAAGACGGCAGGCAGGTGGACTGGCGCCGGGAGCTGGCTCTCAGGCTCATGGATCTGCAGCACCAGGACGGCTCCTGGATCAACGAAAGCGGCAGGTGGTGGGAGCGCGACCCGGTGCTGGTAACCTCCTACGCGGTTATCACCCTGGAGATTATAGAACGGGGATTCTAATGCGTTTATCCTTCAGCACCAACGCTTTTACCAACTTCAGCGTCGGTGAAGCAGTCACCAAAATCGGGGCAGCAGGGTATGAGGCGGTCGAAATCCTGGCAGATACTCCCCACCTGTATCCCCCGGAGATAGCGGATGAACAACTTGGATATCTCCGTTACTGCCTGGCCCAAACCGGGCTGCAGGTGGCCAATATAAACGCCAACACCGCTATGGGTTTTTATGGTCGAACATTCTGGGAACCCCTTTTTGAACCTTCTCTGGCTAACCCCGATCACCAACTGCGACGCTGGCGTATTAACTATACCAGACAGTGCATTGACCTGGCCGTGGCCTTGAAAGCCCCGAGTGTCAGCATAACCTCCGGACGCATGGTTCCCGGAATCCCGCCGGATAAAGGCCTGAAACTTTTCAAAGCTTCAATGGAGGAAGTTCTGGCCCATGCAGGTGAACGAGGCATACGTCTCGGCATCGAGTACGAACCCGGTCTCCTGATTGAAAATCATCGGGAACTGTTGATGTTTCTGGCAGCGATTGATTCACCCTGGCTGGGAGCAAATCTGGATGTCGGCCACAGTCAGGTGCTGGGGGAGAATATTCCGGAGGTCATTGAAATCCTTGGCAAGGATATTGTCCATCTCCACCTGGAGGATATCAGCCAGCGTAAACATTATCACCTGATTCCCGGTTGCGGAGAGCTTGATTTTGCGGCAATCTTTACGGCATTGCAGCGGGGAGGGTATGATGGCTACCTGACCGTGGAGCTGTATACCTATCCCCACAATCCTGAAAAAGCCGCCCGCCAGTCTCTCACCTATTTACAAAGGATACATAACAATCTGCCAAAGTCCATGGAGAATGAATGTTCAAGCTAGCTTTCAGCGCCAATGCTTTTCGGCACTATACACTCAAAGAAACTATCGGCATTCTGGCGGAAATCGGCTATGAGGGGATAGAAATCATGGCCGATGTTCCCCATGCCTACCCGCCACATCTTCGCAATGAAGACAAAGAAGAAATTCGCCAGGCCCTGGCTGAAAACAACCTGAGCGTAAGCAATATCAACGCCTTTACGATGCATGCCGAAGGTGATACCTGGCATCCGTCATGGATTGAACGCGACCCGCTGTTAAGGGAGAGGAGAATACAACATACGTTGAGCTGCATCGATCTGGCTGCCGACCTGGGAGCTCCTTCCATCTCCACCGAACCAGGGGGGCCCCTGGAGGGGATGGATACGGATGCGGCCGTGAGCTTGTTTTGTCAGGAGCTGAACCTGGTTGAAGAGCGGGCACGGGACCGGGGCGTCCAGGTCCTCATCGAGCCCGAACCAGGCCTGTTGGTGGAAAACAGCCGCCAGTTCCGGAAACTTTTCCAATTCCTTGACCCGGACGTTTTTGGACTTAACTTTGACATCGGACATTTCTACTGTGTCGGGGAAGACCCTGCTTTCCTCGTCAATGACCTGGCACCTTTTACCGCCCATTTCCACCTGGAGGATATTGCTTCATCTCGAAAACACCATCATTTAATGCCGGGACAGGGGGCTGTTGATCTGGATGGGGTCTTAGGAGAAATTCGTGATTCAGGCTTTGAGGGTTTCGTAACCGTGGAACTCTACCCCTATGAAGATCAGGCGGTTAAAGCAGCGCAGCAAGCCTTTGAATACCTGCTACACTGGATAAAATCACTTGAAAGTCAAAAGCATGCGGACTAAAAAGAAACTTTTTGCTTTTTTTGAACTCATTCGCCTGCCCAACCTTTTTACGGCGGCCGCGGATGTGGTGGCGGGAATTTTCATTGTCCGCGGCACGCATGCGCCAGGGGCCTCTTTTGCAGGCCTGCTTCTGTGCACCTTGTGCATCTACGCCGGTGGCTGCGTCCTCAATGATCTCTGCGACCTGGAAAAAGATACCCGGGAACGCCCCGCACGTCCCCTCCCTTCAGGCAGGGTTACCCGGGATCAGGCATGGCTTCTGCTGACAATCCTTTTTGCCCTGGGGCTTTTCGGAGCTTTTCTGGCAGGATGGCAATCTTTTTCCATCGCCGTCATCCTGATGATTATGGTGGTCAGTTATGATGCCTGGGCTAAAAACAATGATCTCTGGGGTCCCGCTGCCATGGGTGTCTGCCGTTCACTGAATCTTCTGCTCGGCCTGAGCCTGGGGTTTCTGTCGGCTGGCACAGCACTGATTTTTCCGGTTCTGCATTTTATTTACGTCTACTCCCTGACCACCTTGAGCCGCTTTGAAGTTGCGGGAAATCCCCGGGGGAAAAGGCGGATCGTCCTCGGCGGCTGGCTTTTAGCGGTTGCCATCCTCATGCTCATGTGGTCCGTGGAAACTATCAGCGGTGATGCCCTCTGGTTCCTGGTTGTGCTTGTACTGCTGACCGGGCCACCACTGCTCACCTCTTTATGGCAGGAACTTCCTGATAGCATCGGCAAAGCAGTCGGCATGATGATCATCTGCCTGCCGGTACTTGATGCCGTATATGTCGCGGGCACCAGGGGCTGGACCTATGCCCTGCCGGTAGCCCTTCTGGGTCCGGCAGCCTTGCTGCTTGGCCGACGGTTTTATGTAACCTGAAATCGGGGTTAACAAGCCACCCGTGAGCAACAAGTATCGTATCAGGATAACTGATAATCTTGGAATATTTCAATAAATCATTCGGAGAAATTCCGGAAAGGAGATCTAGACCATGGGAAAAACTACTCTCGGCATGGGGAAGGGTTCGCCGTTGGATGCCCGCAAACTCCTTGACATGCATTTTCTGGATATCAGGAGCGCCCTGCTTGAAACCGCGGCTGCCCTTGACCGCATTGAACGTGCAAAAGGAGGAAAAGAGGTTATGGGGGACTCAAGAATCAGTAAGCTTTTTGCTGCCTGCAGGATCATCACGGACACCGGAGCAACAGATCGAGCCGAACGTTTTCTCACATTGTTCTCAAGTCCCGAAACGGGACCATTGCAGGTGGAGGAATAGATCATGAAAGTTATTGAGCCCCATATCCATATGATTGCCCGCACCACCCAGGACTATGAACGAATGGCAAGGATGCACACGGTGGCCTGTTGTGAACCGGCCTTCTGGGCCGGGTATGACAGAACCTCCCCTGAGGCCTTCTATGACTACTTTGTCCATATCTCTGAATTCGAACCAACCAGGGCGGCCCAGTACATGATTCAGCATTACTGCTGGATATGCATCAACCCAAAAGAGGCTGACGACCTGGTATTGTCGCGCGAGGTCATTTCATTCATCCCGGAGTTTCTGAAAAAATCTACGGTTCTGGGCCTGGGAGAAATCGGGCTCAACCTGAACACGAAAAATGAAATGACCATCTTTGAGGAGCAGGTGGAGCTGGCCCTTGAATATGGACAGCTGATCTGGATTCATACTCCCCACCTCAAAGACAAGCTTAAGGGAACCAGAATGATGGTGGAGTATTTGGCGGGACATGGTGGAGTAGATCCTGAGAAGGTAACCTTTGATCACTGCGAGGAACATACCCTGAAAATGGTCAGGGACGCCGGTTTCTGGGCAGCCATGACCATCTACCCGGTCACCAAAAATTCACCGGCCAGAGTAGTTGACGCGCTTGAAATATATGGCATTGATCACCTGATGGTGGATGCTTCGGGCGACTGGGGGCCTTCAGACCCAGGCACCATCCATGATGCCATCTTTGAAATGAAAAAACGAGGTCACAGGGAAGAGGATGTCGAGACAGTTTTCTATAATAATCCCTGTTTTTTTCTGGGGCAGTGCGAAAAATTTCAACTGCAGCCATTGCAGGACAGGAAAAAAGCATGGAACGGGAGATGATGTTCATCAAGATAATGGGAGGATATGAAAGATGAAAAATAGAAGGGTCATTGTCATTGACGTGGTTGGCCTGCGGCCGGAACACCTTGAAATGAAGGAAAGTGCCCCTCATTTGAACAAATTGGTGAAAAATGGCCGTCTTTTCAAGCTCAAGCCCGTGTTTCCAGCCGTCACGCTGCCAGTCCAGGCAAGCATGACCACTGGTTTATATCCAGAAGAACATGGCGTGGTAGCCAATGGGTTCTATTCCCGGGAACAATTTGAGGTCAGTTTATGGGAACAGGCAGCATCCCTGGTCCAGGGTGAGCGAATCTGGGACCGCCTGAAAAAACAAAATCCGGAGTTCAAAGCGGCCGTACTTTTTTGGCAGAATATCCTGTACACCGGTGCCGAAGTGGCCATTACTCCTCGCCCTTTGCACACCGATGACGGCATGATCCCGTGGTGCTACAGCAAGCCTGCAGGTCTTTATGAAGACATCAGCACGGCAATCGGGGAATTCAACCTTATGAGCTATTGGGGACCAATGGCCGGCATTGAGTCGTCACGCTGGATTGCCAAAGCGGCAGTGGAGGTTATGAAACGGACAAAACCGAACCTCATGTTCGTTTATCTTCCCCACCTGGATTACTGTTCCCAGAAAGTAGGTCCTGGAGCCCCGGAGATAAAGGCTGAACTGGCTCTGGTTGACAAGGAGGTGGGAAGAATCCTGCAAGGAATACAGGAAGTGGATATGTCCGGGGAACCCGTTGTCATGGTTCTCTCTGAGTATGCTTTCTCCCCGGTCCAGGCGGATATTCCTTTGAATCGCATCTTTCGCCAGCATGATCTCCTTTCTGTCCGGACCATTAAAGGTCGGGAATATGTGGACTTGGAACTTAGTCCGGCGTTTGCCATGGTTGACCACCAGATAGCCCACGTCTATGTGAAACCCGGATATGAAGCAGCAGTAAGAAAAATCCTGGAAAAAACAGCTGGTGTGGATATGATCATGGGGGGCAGGGAGAAATCGGACTTCATGGTGAATCACCCACTGGCCGGCGACCTGATCGCGGTCAGCGCCAAAGACAGGTGGTTTTCCTACTACTGGTGGGAAGAAAAAGCCAGGGAACCTGATTTTGCCACCCACGTGGACATACACCGCAAGCCGGGCTATGATCCCCTGGAGTTGTTTCTGGAACCGGGAAGTTTTTCGGTGTCACAGGATACCAGCCTTATCCGGGGCTCCCATGGCCGCCCGCCCATGGGAACATCTGATTATGTACCACTTATCATAAACGGAGCGGAGGTGGAGGAAAATGTCAACAAAGAATTATTCAGCATGACCGAGATTCCCGGAATTATTGAGAAAATTAGTTACTGTTTATAACTGAAAAGACCAGCTGGGAGTTACTATTGCCTCCTGTGCCACCTTCCATGTCATCGGCGGTTTTG
>JAOZPY010000052.1 GCA_029932495.1 Desulfobacterales bacterium | reverse complement strand
ATTTAGCCCACCGATGCGCTGGCGCCCCAAATGGACACAGAAAGCGAGGCCAAAAACCATATTGCGCGGGCCAATCGCAACTTTTTTGAGAAGCTACTTGGATCTGATGCAATCGAAAGGAACCTTATGACAGATAAAGCACAGACGGCAATACAGCCGACAAGGGCAGAGGATTATCCGGAGTGGTACCAGCAGGTGATCAAAGCATCGGTTTTGGCCGAGCGCTCCCCGGTGCGCGGATGTATGGTCATCCGGCCTTGGGGGTATGCACTGTGGGAAAATATCGTGCGTGTGCTGGATGACATGTTTAAAGCCACGGGGGTTAAAAATGCCTATTTCCCGGTATTTATCCCCTTGAGTTTTCTGGAAAAGGAGGCCGCCCACGTTGAGGGGTTTGCCAAGGAGTGTGCGGTGGTCACCCATCATCGACTGGAAAAAAATGACGCCGGCGCCCTCGTACCCGCCGGACCCTTGACCGAACCCCTGGTGGTGCGCCCCACTTCCGAAACAATCATCGGCGATTCATTTTCAAAGTGGGTCAGCAGTTATCGCGATCTTCCCGTACTGATCAACCAGTGGGCCAACGTGGTGCGCTGGGAGATGCGCACCCGGCTTTTTCTGCGCACCAGTGAATTTTTATGGCAGGAAGGCCATACGGCCCATGCCACCGCCGAGGAGGCCCTGGAACGCACCCGCATGATGCTGGATGTTTACGCCCGCATGTCCGAAGAATACCTGGCCATGCCGGTGGTCAAAGGCGCAAAAACCGAGGCCGAACGCTTCCCCGGAGCGGTGGAAACCCTGTGCATCGAAGCCATGATGCAGGATCGCAAAGCGCTGCAGGCCGGTACTTCCCATTTTCTGGGACAAAACTTTGCCCGGGCTTCTGAAATCAAATTTCAAACGGCCGATGAGGTGGAAGACTACGTTTGGACCACCTCCTGGGGGGCTTCCACCCGGCTGATTGGCGGGTTGATCATGATCCACGGCGACGACGACGGAATCCTGCTGCCGCCCCGGATCGCATCGGCCCACGTGGTGCTGCTGCCCATCGTCCGCAAGGATGCCGACAGACAGCGGGTGATGGAATACACTGAAAGCCTGGCCGCAGAGTTAAGAGAAAAATTTTATCATCACCGTCGGCTCGTGGTTGAAATCGACAGCCGGGACATCGGCGGCGCCCGGGGCTGGGAGTGGATCAAAAAAGGCATCCCGCTGCGCGTTGAAATCGGTCCCCGGGATATTGCCCAAAACAGCGTTTACGTGGGACGGCGCGACCGGGCCCACCGGGACAAGTTTTCCATCCCGAAAGACCAGTTTGTGGCGCAGGTTATGGATATTTTAGATGAAATCCAGCAAACCCTTTTTGCACGGGCGCTGGCCTTTCGCAAGGAAAATACGGTAACCATCGAAGACAACGCCGCCTTTTACGATTTTTTTACGCCTCAAAATCAGCAAAAACCGGAAATTCATGGAGGCTTTGCCGTTTGTTCCTGGTGCGGACAGTCCGCCTGCGAGCAAAAAATAAAAGAGGATCTGGCCGTGACGATCCGCTGCATTCCCTTTGAACAGGACAGGGATCCGGGCACCTGTGTCGGTTGCGGCAAACCGGGCACCCAGCGGGTGATATTTGCCAAGGCCTATTAATTAGCGTCCAGCCCGCACAGGACAAAGTCCAGCGGGGGAAAGACCATTTAGGGATGAACACCAATTAAGGAATCTGTGCTCTTGACTTCTGCTCAATTAAGGTCTTATCTTTTTATCGGGTGATCTGAATTGATTCGCATTACTGACATCCTGGATAAGATTACTGATTACCATCCGGAGGCGGACCTGGATATCGTCGAACGCGCCTATGTTTACACCGCAAGGGTGCATGCCGGCCAGGTGCGCCTGTCCGGTGAGCCCTACCTTTCCCACCCCCTCGAGGTGGCGGGCATTCTGGCCGATATGAAACTGGATACCACCAGTATCGCCGCCGGTCTATTGCACGATGTTATCGAAGATACCCATGCCACGGTCGACCAAATCGGGGAACTGTTCGGCCCTGAGGTATTGCACATTGTATCCGGTGTCACCAAACTTTCCAGCCTGTCTTTTCACAGTTCCCGGGCGCGGCAGGCTGAAAGCTTGCGCAAAATGATCCTGGCCATGGCCGACGACATCCGGGTCATTTTGATCAAACTGGCGGACCGGCTTCACAATATGCGCACTCTGCAGTTTCATAAATCGGGCAAGCAGCGCCAGATTGCCCGGGAAACGCTTGATATTTATGCGCCTATTGCCGCCCGGCTTGGAATTTACTGGATCAAAAATGAATTGGAAGAAACTTCCTTCAAGTTTTTTCAACCCGATGAATACAGCCGAATTAAAATCCTGGTGGCCAAGTCCCGGCCCGAACGCGAAAAGTATATGGAAACCGTTAGGGGTCGTATCCAAAAAAAGATGGATGAAGCCGGTCTGCAGGCCGAAGTGCTGGGGCGCAATAAGAATTATTACAGTATTTACAATAAAATGGTTTCCCAGAATCTACCCTTTGAGGAGATCTATGATATCATTGCCTTTCGCATTATCCTCGACTCCATTTCCCACTGCTATGAAGCCCTGGGACTGATTCATTCCATGTGGAAACCCATTGATCACAAGTTCAAAGATTACATCGCCCGTCCCAAGCCCAACATGTACCAGTCATTGCATACCACGGTGATCGGTCCTTTCGGCGAGCGCATTGAAATCCAGATTCGCACCTGGGAGATGGACCGGGTGGCCCAGTCCGGTATTGCCGCTCACTGGAGTTACAAGGAAGGCCGGCGCATTGATGAGAATATCAGCAAAAAGTTTGCCTGGATTCAGGATTTGGTGGACAATCAGAAAAACTTTCTGGATCCGGGCGAATTCCTGGAAAATGTGCGCATTGATCTATTCCAGGATGAAGTTTACGTGTTTACCCCCCGGGGGGAAATCAAAACCCTGCCCAGGGGTGCCATTGCAGTGGATTTCGCTTACATGATCCACTCGGAAGTCGGCAACCAATGTACCGGCGCCAAGGTAAACGGCCAGCTGGTTCCTTTGACCTACGAGTTGCAAACCGGTGATATTGTTGAAGTGATCACATCCGCCAATCACCATCCCAGCAAAGATTGGCTGAAGAATGTCAAAACCGTCAAAGCACGCTCCAAGATTCGTCATTGGATCAAGACCCAGGAAAAAGAACGCAGCACCAGCCTGGGTCGGGAGATGCTGGAAAAAGCATTTCGCAAGGAAAAACTCAATTTCAACACCCTGGCCAAATCTGAAAAAATGGCGGAAGTGGGCACCCATTTCGGTTTTAAAGCTGTAGATGACCTGGTTGCCAACGTCGGCTATGGAAAAATCACACCCTTGCAGGTGGTTCGCAGGTTTGCCCCCCGGCAGGAGCCCGAAGAAGGGCAGGCGTCGATTTTCAACAAAATTGTGGGGCGGGTGGTTCGCAAAAAAAGGCTTAAAGCCGGCGTGCTTGTCAGGGGGGTGGATGATATTCTGATAAAATTCGGCAAATGCTGCCAGCCGGTTCCCGGGGATCCGATCATTGGTTACATCACCCAGGGATATGGGGTGACAATTCACCGCACCACCTGTGTCAATGCGCTGCGTATGAATCCAGAACGCCAGATCGAGGTGGAATGGAATCAGGAGATCACTGAGACCTATCCGGTCAAAATTCGCATTATCTCACATGACCGGGTGGGGCTGCTGGCCGATGTCGTCGGCAGTATCAGCAAGCACGGCGCCAACATTCTCAATGCAACCTCCGAGACCAGCGAAAACAAGATGGTCGACAGCTTTTTTACCATCGGTGTCGAGGATGTCAGTCATCTGGAAAAAATTCTGTCGGCGGTAAAAAAGGTTAAACTTGTGCAGGAAGTAAAGCGGGTGGGCTAGGGAGCCTTGACCACATGGCCGGACTTGATGCAATTGGTGCAGACCATCATTTTTTTAACCCTGCCATTGTAAATCGTGCGTACCCGCTGAAGGTTCGGATTGAAGCGGCGTTTGGTAAGATTATGGGCGTGGCTGATGTTATGACCTACCATGGGTTTTTTCCCGCATATTTCACATACTTTTGACATAATTTGTCTCCTTGTTAACAATCTGAAAAAATAGAAACTGGATTCTTACTCCAAAATTTAGCGGGTGTAAAGAGTTTTTTTAGGTACCCGGGGTCAATTCTTCCTTTTTCCTGCCAGGCTAGCTTCACATTTGGCAATATACTGCATGGCCTTTTGATGATATCCAACGTCGGGATATTTGGAAAGCACATCCATGAAACGCTTCAGGGCAGCTTCATAGTGACTGGATTTATAATAAAAAACACCGATATAAAATTCATTGCCGGCCAGGCTTTTATAGCAGCGGGTCATGTGCTCGGCGCCACTGCGCGCATACGGATCGTTGGGAAACTGTTTTTGAAGGCGTTGAAATGCCTCCAGCGCCTTGCGGGCAGGAGTCTGGTCACGGTCAATCGTGTCGATCTGATCAAAGTAACAGCGGCCGATTTGATAGATCACATAGGGAATGGCCTCATTGCGCGGATGAAGCTTTTCAAATTCTTCATAGGCGAAAACCGCTTCTTCATACTTTTCAAGGTGATAGTTGGCATCAGCGATTTTTAGTTCCGCCAGCATTGCATACTTGGAAAACGGATACCAGTCTTTGAGCTGCTGGAATTTTTCAATGGCCAGTTTGTAGTCGCCATCATCGTAGGCATTCATGCCGTCCCAAGCCAGTTGCTGGGCGGTTCCGACCTCCTGTTTTCCCACCAGGGCATTCCAGCTTTTTTTCAGCGCGGTGCACCCAGAGCCTAAAAACAAGACAATGATACCCAGCGCAAGGATTCGTTTCATGACTTTGCGTTTTTGGCGCGATTGTGGTTCAAATTGACCAGAAGTGGTTGCAAAACCAAATCTAACGCTCAGGCACGGCCCTGCGAGTTTATTCAAAATGCTCATAGCCTGCCGTGTGTGCTGCGCTTTTTTCTCATCAATTCGTCTGTCTGTGGCGGATTTTTAACGCGATCTGGCGTTTTGAAGCTACTTTTAAAGCGACTTTCTAATGGCCTCTTCCAGCCGGGATTTGGCGACCAGGCCGATAATCTGGTCGATCACATCGCCGGATTTGAAAAGAATCAGTGTCGGAATAGCCTTGATGCCGAATCTGCCGGGCGTTATGGGACTATTGTCCACATTGCATTTGGCAAATTTGACCTGATTGCCGAAAGTGCCGGCCAGATCTTCGACCATCGGTCCGATAGCCTTGCAGGGCCCGCACCAGGGCGCCCAAAAATCCACCAGTACCGGTTTGTCTGATTGCAGTACTTCAGTTTCAAAGTTGTCATCATTTATTTCCACGATTTCTTCTGCCATAACGAATAATCCTTTCCCTTGATTGAAATTACAATGGCTCATTATAGTTATGGGCAATGGCCTTGTCAACCTCACGGGACGGTTGACTTGATGTGCGGATTCTGCCATTTTTAAAACATTGTGTTTTCTAATACAGGAAGGAGCGGTAATGCAGCGTAAAATCCGAATCGGCGCACTCGTTTCGGGTGGCGGCAGCAACCTGCAGGCAATTATTGATGCCTGCACCGAGGAAAAAATAGACGGCCGGATGGTTTTTGTCGGCGCTGACAATCCGCGTGCGCACGGTCTCGAAAGGGCCCGGCACAACGGTATCGCAACCTTTGTGGTCGATTATGACACCATCATCGCGGATATACGGCGAAACTCCGAAAAAGCCAAATTGCCGGAAGACTGCAACATGGATGAACTCCTGGCCCGGCAGGCCCTGTTTCCCAGCGGCGCTGATCTGGCCAAAGGCCGCGCTTTTTTAATGACCCGGGTGCCGGTCGAGAACCACCTGCTGGAGGCGATCAGGCCGTATCCGTTTGACTTGCTGGTGCTGGCCGGCTTCATGCGCAACCTGAGTCCTTATTTTATCGACCGGATCAACACCGACCCGGATCGGCCCCGGATCATGAATATCCATCCTTCCCTGCTGCCGGCCTTCGGCGGCACCGACGGCTATGGCGACACCTTCCGCTACGGGTGCAAGGTTGGGGGCTGTACCGTCCATTTTATCGATTACGGCGAGGACACCGGTCCGATTATCGGCCAGCGGGCCTTTCCCATTGTGCCCGGCGACGACATCGAGGCCGTCCGCAAAAAAGGACTGCAGCTGGAATGGGAACTTTACCCGGAATGCATTCAACTGTTTGCCGCCGGACGGCTCAAGGTGGTGAAAAAGAGCTATGATCTGGGCAAGGGGCGGACAATGCAGCGCAAAGTGGTGGAAATCAGTTCTAAAATATAAATGGTCTTTTTCCCGCTGGGCCGCGTTCTCTGCGGGTTTGCAGTTGGGAGCGCCATCGACGGTGGTTAAGGTGTGAATTGACCGGGGGATGCTATTTTCTTCCAACCGGTATGAAACCATACCGCAGCAGCGTGTCCCTTGTTTGGGACGAGGCTCTATTATCTGCTAATTTCAATCGATCCCGTGCCATTCATCCCAAACAAGGGACACTGCGAAAATAAGGAGCAACTGAGAATCATACCGGTTTCCAGAAAACACCATCCCCCGGCCAATTCACATCGATTTTTATAGGTCGAAAAGTTACCAAAATTCTGGCAATGGATCCAGACCGAGCGCCGGTGGGATGTTTTTAACAGAGCGATAAAAATATCCCACCGGCGCGGCGCTTAAGGAAACTTTTTGAGAAGTGGCTAAAAAATGATATAATCCATTGAAAACAGCTGGTTTTTTAAGTCAATCAATTAAGATCAAAGGTAGGATCGAGCACCCCGGTAGTGGCGTTTGTAGTAGGAGTTTGACAGCGATGATATTTGAATGGTCCGGCCCCTGCCGGGGGCGTGCAGAAATTTTCCATTGCCGGTATAGATGCCCACATGGGAAACCCGGTGGCCGCCGGAGGTCGCAAAAAAAACCAGGTCCCCTTTGGCCAGCTGCGATCGGCTGACCGGTTTGCCGACCTGCCACTGCTGGCGTGACGAACGCGGCAGATCCAGTCCATTGAGACGATAGACCACCATGGTCAACCCGCTGCAATCAAAACCCGTCCGGGCGGACTGCCCGCCCCAGCGATAGGGGACGCCGATATATCTTTCGGCGGTACTCACGATGGCCTGCCGCAGTTGCGCTTTTGCCGCCGGGCTGCCGGCGGCGAAGTGGTAATCCCGGGGGCTGACGATGTAGTAACGGTCGATGGTTCCGGCGTTTTTCAGCGCCTCGGCCTTGCTGCGGGCGGCGTTCTTGGAGGCATAGTTTCCAAAGCGGACCTTGTACAGTCCCGAACTGTGAAGAAAATGATAGGCGTTAATCCCATGCCGGCGAAGCCGTTGCGTCATTCGCACGGCATTGGTCTGGTTTGAAAAGGCGCCGACCTGGATGCTGTAACGCATCAGGGCAAGCTGTCTGGAGGCGGATACGGGTGCTCTATGGGGTGAAACCGCGCGCTGCCCGCCGCAGCCCGCCACGGCAAGCAGGATGAGGATCAAGGTGGTGATCGATGCCGGGCGGCATTGGATCATGTTGCATGGATAAACTCTGCGGTTGCGCATGGAGCCTTAATTACTATGAAACTCCCACCAGCAGTTTGACGATGACCGGAAAGGCGACAAAGGTGCCGATGGAGCTTCCCAGGTTGGTGAAAACCACCACCAGCAGAATCCGGGTCACCTTGTTTTTCCAGAACCCCCGAATTGAAAGAATGTCTTCGGGCAAATCTTCCAGGTCCTTGACTTTGGGTTGCCGGGAAAAAGCTTCCACCAGCCCGGAGACCCATCCGGCGGCAATCATGGGGTTTAGTGATGTCAACGGCGCTGCCAGCACGGAGGAGATAACCGTGATCGGATGTGCCAGGGCAATGACGGCTCCGATGCCGGCCAGAATGCCGTTGGCGGCGATCCACCAGACGATCATGTCTTTTCCGGCCTTGGCGCCTCCCCAAAAGAATCCGGCTGCCACCATGGCCAGAATGCTGGCCGGGATGAGCCACTTGAGGATGCCGAAAGCTTTTTTTTTCGGCGGCAGCTGTTCCAGGGCCTGAATGTCAATGGCAGCGTCCCAGTGCTTTTTAATGCCTTTTACATGGCCGGCGCCCACCACAGCAACAATTTTCCGGCCGGGGGCGTTTCTGATTTTATGGGTCAGGTAGCTGTCGCGTTCGTCGATGAGAATCTGTTTTAAAACCGGCAATGATTTAGCCACTTCAGCCAGCAGGGTTTCAAGAACATCGGCCTGCTTCATTTTTTCAATGTCTTCCTCGCTGATTTCCTCGATTTCCCCCAGCGACAGGATCAGCTGGAACAGCAGTTTGCCCTTGCTCCACAGGCCCATGGCACGCCAGACCCGGGAAAGGGTGGTACGGATATCGCGGTCGGCCAGCCAGATTTCAGCTCCCACCTGTTCAGCCGTTTCAATGGCGGCGATCATCTCAGCACCCGGTTGGACGTCCAGTTTTTTAGCAATTCGTTTTTGAAACGAGGCCAGCAGAAGATTGGAAAGCAGCAGGAAAGATTTTTTCTCTTTGATGACCTTGACGATATTTGTCTCCTGCCAGCGTTGGTTACGGCGGATAGCCTCGAACCGCGACGGGCACAGTTCAATGCACACCGTATCCGGTTTTTCTTCCTCAATTACCCGGCTGACAAGTTCGGTGCTTTCCCTGGAAACATGGGCAGTTCCCACCAGGGTTATATTTTTTCCATTGTATTCAAGATGGTGCAGCATCTGCACGTCGGTTGTCATATACATTTTCCTTTACCTAATTTTTACAATATATTACATACATGCCGGCAAAGCAAGATTAAACCTTGGTCAATTAAGGTAAATAAAAAAGCATTGTCAACGATTTGATCTGGGGAAAACACAGTCTACCGCTGGTTGGCGGTCGCCGGCAGACGGGCGCCGGTGAAGGGGCTGGCCTGCGCATCGAGGAGTTTAAAATGGCTGCAACAACAACAGCACCTGATGAAGCGTATCGCATTGATCACGAACCGTATTATCTGCGAACCGGCGATGAAATCACCCTGTTTGAGGCGGCCTTTCATGCCGGCCTGCCGGTGATGCTCAAAGGTCCTACGGGTTGCGGCAAAACCCGTTTTGTGGAGCATATGGCCTTTCGCCTGCAACGTCCACTGATTACGGTGGCTTGCCATGAAGATCTTTTTGCTTCGGATTTGATTGGCCGTTACCTGTTAAAGAACGATGAGACCATCTGGATTGATGGCCCTTTGACGCGGGCGGTGCGCATGGGCGCCATCTGCTATCTGGATGAAATTGTGGAGGCTCGCAAGGATACCACGGTGGTTATCCATCCGCTGACCGACAACCGGCGCTTGCTGAGCATCGATAAAAAAGGGGAGATCCTTCAGGCGCATCCCGCATTTATGATGGTTATTTCTTATAATCCAGGTTATCAGAGCGTATTAAAGGACCTCAAACAAAGCACGCGGCAGCGGTTTGTTTCTCTTCAATTTGATTATCCTCCAGCCGAAAAGGAGGCTGCCATTGTATCCCGTGAAGGGGAAATCGCCTTGGACACGGCCCTGAAGCTGGTTACGCTGGCCGCAAAAATTCGCAACATCCGGGAGCAGGGCCTGACCGAAGGGGCCAGCACGCGCCTGCTGATTTATGCGGCCCGGCTGATTGGCCAAGGTATTTTGCCTGCTCAGGCCTGTCGCAGTGCCATTTGCCTGCCGTTGACCGATGATGCCAGGCTGCAGGAGACAATGGAGGACCTGATTGAAGATATTTTCTAACCATGGAAAACAACCTTGAAACATTGTTTGCCGCCGATCCGCAACTGGCCGAAGCTGTCAAGGCCAGGTTGTTGGAAAAAGAGGCGCTTGTCGATGAGCAGACCGTTGAGGTCCTGGTGGCCGAATCCATCCGCAGCCTGTGCCAGGAGATCTCTTTCGGCCGGTCGGTGGGTCTGGGGATGGCCGAATTGGCCGGAAAGGTAAGCCCGGAATGCCTGCTCGAATACCGGGATATTGTGCGCCAGGCCGCCCGGGAAGGCCCCACCCTGGGACGAATCATGGCCACCCACCTGGTGGCGGTGTTTCTGCATGGCAGCCGGTCGTTGCTGGAGCAGTTTATGGCGGTGACTCGGATCATGCGGGGCAAGGGCACCTATACCCTCAACCGGCCGCTGGCCGCACTGACGGCCCTGCTCAAGGCGGGGGATCAAAAATCGGCCCGGGCTTACCTGGCGCTGATGGAGGTCATTTTTTCCCAGCAGTTGAATTACAATCAGTGTCTGCGGTTTGCCTCCTTGCTTCCGGAGGCAGTCGCTGTTTTCGACAAAAAGAAAAGAGTCTGGCAGCTCGAGCAATTGCAGCGGGTGATTCGCAGCGATCATCAGTTGGCCCAAGCCTTGATGGAGGGCATGCAAAAGGGGCTGCAGCGGCTGGCTCGACCGGCACTGCAAGATTTTGTGCGCCTCGGGCTGGAAAAATATCAGCAGGATAGTGGGCGCGGCAGCAAGTTTTTATCGCTGGATTCAAAAACCGGGCGGGACATCTGTCGACGCATGCAAATCTGTGTCGGACTGGATGAGGAGCAGTCGCGCCTGAACCGATATCTTACCGCCCGTACGGGAATGCCTCTTGCGGTGCGCCCCGCATCGGCACTGCCTCAAACGATTGTTCCGGAACTGGAATCAGATCCGGGGGTGTGCTCGGACGGTCGCTTTGTTTATCTTCCGGATGAAATCGATATCTTCGGGCAGCGCAGCGAAAACCTTTTTATTTATCTGGCACTCACCCGGCTGGAAGCGGCATTTTACGAGTTTGCGACCTTTGACTTCGATCTTGAAAAGGCCCTGGAGCAATGCTGCGCAGCCTCGCCGACGAGGGCGTCGAAAGCGCTATCGCAAAAATGTGCCGAATGGCTGGGAAAACTGCACCGGGAGGGGTATGCGAGCGCAGACGACAAAGACAGTTGCGATTTGCAGCGATTTTTCAGCTTGTTCCCGTTGCCGGCTCTGGCGGCCGACCTGTTGGCCATATTTGAATTGGCCCGACTCCGGGTTTTGCTGAAACGGCGTTATCCCGGACTCGTCCAACGCGTCATGCCGC
>JAOZPY010000522.1 GCA_029932495.1 Desulfobacterales bacterium | reverse complement strand
GAAACATGTTTGGAATTGGAATGCCGGAACTTATCATCATCCTGGTAATTATCCTGATCATTTTTGGGGCCGGCAAACTGCCGGAAATCGGCGCCGGCATGGGCAAAGCCATCCGTAATTTTAAAGGTGCCTCATCGGAAGACGAAAAAGAAAAAAAGGAACAGGAAAAAATAGAAGAAAAAGACAAATCCTGACACACCACCCAACCCCCCGAACGGCCCCTTGACAGACAACCTGGAGGTTGATTCCGTAACATACCAGAAGGTCCTTGTTTTTCAGCCCGGCCCCGGGTTGACCCGCTGCCGCCTGCATCCGCCCCGGCCTGCCGGCAACGGATGCAGCCATCTGTCGGGCTAAAAGGGAATATCGTCGTCTTCCGGTCCGGGTCCCGGTTCTCCCCCGAAATCAGCGCCCGGCGGTCCTGACGGCCGGCCGGAACCGGAATTTTCCCTGCCGCCCAGAAACTGCACATCACTGGCGACTATTTCGGTGGTATAGCGTTTGTTGCCGTCCCGGTCCTCCCAGGAACGGGTCTGGATGCGACCCTCAATGTAGACCTGCCGCCCCTTGGACAGATATTCGCCGCACAATTCTCCCAGCCGCCTCCAGGCGACAATCCGATGCCATTCAGTGCGTTCTTTTTTTTCACCGGTATTCTTGTCTTTCCATTCCTCGGATGTTGCAATGCTGAAGTTGGCAACCGCTGCCCCGCTCGGGGTATAGCGCACCTCGGGATCATTGCCCAATCGACCGATCAAAATCGCCTTGTTTATCCCTGCCATTTTTCCTCCTTATCCGTAAAAGCGTATATTTTAAAGCAACCTGTTACCGCAAACCCGGGTCGATGTCAATCGAAGTTCTTGGCCGGATAGGGCATGGTGTGAACCGGAGCTAAGGTGATTGGGTTGATTTAGTTGGTTGAGGTGATTAAATTCAGCTAATAATGCCCTGACAGGTAAGGTGCGAGACTTTAGAAATTTGAAACTTCATTAAAATGTCCACTGAAACAGCATTGCTAAAACGCATCAAGCGGCACGTCGTCGGCCGCAAGCGTAACTATTTTGCGTCTGTTGCCACCGGTTTCGAGCGCGTCTGTTCAAAAGAATTATCCTCCCTGCCGCTCAGTGCCCATGAAACAGTGGCAACCGACGGCGGGGTGGAATTCAGCGGTCATCTGCAGGACTGCTATCTGGCCAACCTGCATTTGCGTACCGCCAGCCGTATCCTGTTGCGCATTACCGCTTTTACCAGCACGAACTTCCGGCAACTCGAAAAAAAGATCGCCGCTATCCCCTGGGAACTTTACCTGGACGCCTGCAGCCGGCCACAAATTCACGTGACCACCCGTCATTGCCGGATTTATCACACCGCAGCAATTGCAAACCGGTTTTCAGAGGCAATCGCCAGGCATCTGCAGGTTCCGGCAGCGGGCGACAGGTCAGATCTAGCAGCCCCATCATCCCAGCGAATATTTGTACGCGGGGTAGACGACCGTTTTACGGTTTCCATTGACAGCAGCGGTGCCCACCTGTACAAACGCGGTCTTAAAAAACATCCGGGTACCGCGCCCTTGAGGGAGACCCTGGCCGCTGCATCCTTAATGCTGGCAGGCTATGACCCGCATCAACCGCTGGTGGATCCCATGTGCGGCACAGGAACCTTTTCGCTGGAAGCCGCGCTGATGGCCAAAAACATCCCTCCCGGCTGGTATCGGGATTTTGCCTTCTGCAGATGGCCTTCATACCGTAAAAAACGTTTTGAACATCTGCGCCGGCAGGCTGAAAACTATTTTGTATCTGTGGAAAAACCACTGATCTTTGCCTCCGATATTGATTCACAGGCCTGCCGCCGGCTGCAGCGCTGCACGCAGCGTCATGGGCTGGCCGACGCCCTGACGGTTGCCAAGCGTGATTTTTTCGAACTGACCTCTCGGGATTTTTCCAACGGCCCCGGACTGATTGCCATCAATCCTCCCTATGGCCAGCGGATGGGAACACGGCTGCAGGGCGCCCGGCTGTTTAAAGCCGTCTGCCGAAAACTGGCAGCCGACTTCAGGGGATGGAAGCTGGTGCTGATCGCAGCGGAAAAAGAAGCTGCTGATGCGGCCCCGTTCAGGCTCCAACGCCAGCGCTTCACCCACGGCGGGTTGAAGCTTTACCTGTTGACAGGTAGAATCCCCCTCAACGCTGCATAAACAACATGGCAAACACTGTCTAATGACCGGTCATTACAAACGATATCCCGGCACAAGCAACATGTTGTGGATAGCACCCGATGTGAGTTCAGTGGAAAACAGGGTTGATATTTTTCATCGATGGTATATAAAAACAACTGCCCATCATCGGTGTGTCCGGTATGTTGCTGCGAGTGCAGCACTCCCCGGGAATCTGCCAATAGGGCTGTAAAGGGAACTGGATTTAAATGATCTCACTGCTGTCGTATATTTTGCTGGCTGTTGTGGCCGGCTTCTGCCTGCCGACCCAGGCCGGCATCAACGCCCAGCTGAACCTGTGGAGCCGTTCCGCCATTCTGGCCGCCACCATCTCCTTTGCGGTGGGCACCATCGGACTGGCAATTTACGCCTTCGTACTGCGCATTCCGTGGCCTGCCGGGGATGCCGTTTCCCGTTATCCCTGGTGGATATGGAGCGGCGGATTGATTGGTGCGTTTTTTGTGGCCTCCACCATTGTGTTGGCTCCGCGGCTGGGAGCCACTGCCATGGTGGCGCTGATCGTCGCCGGCCAGATGATCGCATCACTGATTTTGGATCATTTCGGCTGGCTGGGATACCCGACGCATCCGGCCAGCGGGCTGCGTATGCTGGGTGTAGCCCTGCTGGTGGCCGGTGTTGTGTTAATAAGATTGTTTTAGTAAAAATAGAGCCTCTGCGATAAAGTC
>JAOZPY010000521.1 GCA_029932495.1 Desulfobacterales bacterium | reverse complement strand
CCTTGCTGGGAATGCCGTTTAATCTGAAAACGGTTTTGCTCGGCTTTGTTTTTTTTAGATTTTTCGATATTCTGAAACCGCCGCCCATCCGTACCGTTGAAAAACGACTTGCAGGCGGGATTGGTGTGGTGGCAGACGATGTTATCGCCGGAATACTGGCCAATTTTATAGTAAGAATTATCCTCAACGTTTTATAAACGACATTAAGGTTATCATCCAGTTTGAATGATTCCCCGATGATTTGACCTGTGGCTATATTACCAAAGAAAGGTGTTGAGAAATTTGAAGCAGAACTTGAAGAAAAAAAAACCGACTGAAAAGGCCAAGCCCGTTTCCCAGAAGGGACATTGGCGCGAAAACGCTGAAGCCATTCTGGTTGCTATTCTGATTGCGCTTTTTATTCGAACATTTGTGGTGCAGGCGTTTAAAATACCCTCCGGTTCCATGAAGCAGACCCTGCTGGTCGGTGATCACATCCTGGTGAATAAATTTATTTACGGCATCAAAATCCCCTATTGGCAGCAAACCGTTATTCCTGTTAAAAGTCCCCAGCGGGGGGATATTATCGTATTTAAATATCCCATGGACCCCACAAAAGATTTTATCAAACGCGTGATCGGGGTGGCCGGAGATGTGGTGCAGTGCTACAACAAACAGCTGTATATCAATAAAAAAAAGGTGAATCACGATTACGGGTTTTATACGGATCCTCACATCATATCCGGCACCATCCGGCCACGAGACAATTTCGGCCCCATCATCGTACCGGCAAACTGCCTTTTCGTCATGGGCGACAACCGGGATGAAAGTTACGACAGTCGGTTCTGGGGGTTTGTTAACCTGAAAGCGGTCAGCGGCAAGGCATTTATTATTTACTGGTCCTGGGATAAGAATAAATTCGGAGTGCGCTGGAACCGCCTGGGGCATCTGCTGAAATAGTGGCACGGTTATTGAATCTATTAAAAAAGAAAGCCCTCCCGACCCCTGATCGGGCGGGTCGCTGACTTGGGGGAGGACGTTAATTGGGAATTCGCATCAGCGGGGGAATGGTCGTTGATCCCGGCCATTATGAAGGGATTGCCGATATCCTGGTAGAAGATGGCAAAGTTGTCGGGATTGTTGAGAAAAGCTCTGATGCAGCGTCAAGTATTCAACATGATGTATTCCGGATAATTGACGCTTCCGGCAAAATTGTCACTCCCGGTCTGATCGATATGCATGTGCACTTGCGTGAGCCGGGCCATGAATACAAGGAAACCATTGCCAGCGGGTGCCTGGCAGCCGCCCGTGGCGGATTCAGCGTCGTGTGCTGCATGCCCAACACCCATCCGGTCAATGACAGCGTGGAGGTGACCGCGCATATCCTTTTAGAGGCTCAAAAGGCCGGACAGTCGCGGGTCTATCCGGTGGGGGCAGTTACCCGGGGACTTGATGGCATCCAGCTGTGCGAGTTTGACAAGCTCAAGCAAGCCGGCATCGTGGCAGTTTCCGATGACGGTCATCCGGTGACCGACAGCCGGCTGATGCGAAAGGGCCTGGAGCAGGCTGGCCGTCTCGGAATGCCCGTGATTTCCCACAGCGAGGACCTTAGCCTGGCCGGCGGCGTTATGAATGAGGGGGAGGTGTCCAGAAAACTCGGTTACAAGGGCATTCCCAACGCCTGTGAGAGCATCATGGTGATGCGCGATATCGCCCTGTGTGAATTGACCGGTGCGCCATTGCACCTGGCCCATGTTAGCACAGCCGAATCGGTGCGTGCCATCCGGGATGCAAAAGCCCGGGGCGTAAATGTAACGGCTGAAACCGCTCCGCATTATTTTACGCTGACCGATAAAGCGGTTGAAAAATACGGTACCTATGCGAAAATGAGCCCACCGCTGCGCAGCGCACGAGATCGGGCGGCAATCCGTGAAGCGCTGGCGGACGGGACCATTGACGTGATTGCCACAGATCATGCACCGCATACCGACAGGGAAAAAGCGGTTGCCTTTGCCAATGCCGCCAATGGCATTATTGGCCTGGAAACTTCACTTTCCCTGGGGCTGAAGCTGGTCAAAGACGGCGTGCTCTCGGTAAGCGCAATGGTTGAAAAAATGGCTGCGAATCCCGCCCGGATATTGGGGCTGCAAAACTGCTTGAGGCCCGGATGTCCGGCGGATATCACCATCATTGATCCTGAATTGCCATACGTGGTCGATGCTGCCGCTTTTGCATCTCTCAGCCGAAATACCCCGTTTGACGGTTGGCACCTGACGGGCAAAGCGGTGCTGACCATGGTGGACGGCCGGATTGTGTATGATTCCAGTAAAAATTGAAAAAACTGACTTCAACCACCTGTTTTCTTGTTATTTACGATCAACCAATATTTAAAAACAATCGAATATAACCTGTACGGGTTTTCCAACCATGACAGAATACAGTTCCCATATCCTGGTGGTAGACGATGAGCTGAGCATGCGCGAACTGCTCGATTTGATGTTAGCCAAAGAAGGCTATCGCGTGACCTGCGCTGCTAGCGGACGGCAAGCCGTCGAATTGCTGGAAAAAAATCAATACGATTTGCTGCTGTGCGACATCAAGCTGGGGGATATTTCCGGTATCGACGTGCTGCAGGCTTCAAAAAAGAATAACCCGGATACGGTTGTGATTCTGATTTCGGCTTTTGCCACCACCGAAACGGCGGTGGAGGCAATGAACGAAGGGGCTTATGATTATGTGCCCAAGCCTTTCGATAAGGATGAACTGCTGGTAACCATCGCCAAGGCCCTAGAGCTGAGAACCATCGAGCATGAAAAGCAGCAGCTGGATGACCAGTTGAAGGAGAATCTGCATTTCGGGGTGCTGGTGGGCAACAGTCCGGCCATGAGTCATATTTACAAACTGATTGAACAGGTGGCCA
>JAOZPY010000520.1 GCA_029932495.1 Desulfobacterales bacterium | reverse complement strand
CGCTCGGCCAGGATGGGAAACAGCTCGAAGATATATTCAATGTCTTTTTTGATTTCGGCTTTATCGGTTCGCAAAAATGCCCCCAGATCCAGATTCTCGGTGACGGTCAAATAGGGAAAAATGCGGCGGCCTTCCGGCACCTGGCAGATCCCCAGGGCCACAATATCGTTGGGGGCCATGTCCTGAATGGATTGGCCCTGGAAAACAATCTCTCCCGACCGCGGCGGCACGATCCCGCAAATGGACATCAAAGTCGTGGTTTTGCCGGCGCCGTTGGCCCCCAGCAGGGTGATGATCTCCCCTTCGGACACTTCGATGCTAATGCCCTTCAGCGCCTGGATGTTGCCATAAAATGTCTGAATATTGTTGAGCTTAAGCATCCACGTCTTCTCCCAGATAGGCCTTGATCACCGCCGGGTTGGCTTTGATCTCATCCGGTGTTCCCTGAGCGATTTTCTTGCCGTAATCCACCACAAAAATGCGGTCCGACAGGCTCATCACCAGTTTCATGTCATGTTCGATCAACAGGATGGAGATGCCCTCCTGGTCTCGGATCCGGACGATCAGCTCATCGAGTTCCCGTGTTTCCTGGGGATTCAGTCCCGCGGCCGGTTCGTCAAGCAGCAGCAAAAAAGGCTCGGTGGCGATGGCCCGGGCGATTTCCAGCCGGCGTTGGGCGCCGTAAGGAAGATTTTTGGCAAATTCGTTGACATACTCGCTCAGGCCGATCTTTTCCAGCACCGCATAGCTGTCCTCAACAGCCTTTTTTTCCTCTTCCCGGGTGGACCTGCCTTTCAGAACCGCCCCCACGATCCAGGCGTGCATGCGACAGTGACGGCCGATCATGACATTTTCAAGCACGGTCATATTTTGAAACAGGCGGATATTCTGGAAGGTCCTCGCCAGTCCGACTTCGGTGACGCTATTCGGTTTGAGGCCGTTGAGCTGCCGGGGTTTTGCCTCCGGCGGCCGGACGATCATCTGGCCCCGGGTGGGCGCGTAGATACCGGTAATGCAGTTGAAAAAAGTGGTCTTGCCGGCCCCGTTCGGTCCGATCAAAGCCACAATCTCCCGGTGATTGACTTCCAGGTCCAGATCTTCCAGTGCCCGCAACCCACCGAAATTCATCGTTAATCCGCTGACTTCAAGTATGGGTTCCATAATCATCGCTACGCTGTCCGCAAGGGGCCGATCGCTATTGACCGCCCTTGTCCGTAAACTGATACGTCCGCCGCACCGCCGGGAAAAACCCCTCCGGCCGAAAGACCATCATGATCACCAGGATGGCGCCAAAAACCAGCAGACGATACTCAGAAAAAGCCCTCAGGTATTCCGGCAGCAAAATCAGGATCAGGGCGCCTGAAATCACCCCGACAATCGATCCCATCCCTCCCAGAACCACCACGCACAAAATGATGATGGATTCCCAGATGGTAAAACTGGCCGGATTGATAAAGGTGGTCTTGGCGGCAAACATCACCCCGGCCAGCCCCGCCCAAGTCGCTCCCATGGCAAAGGCCGAAAGCTTGGTTTTGGTCTTGTCGACACCCATGGCCTGACAGGCGATTTCATCTTCGCGCAGGGCAATCCAGGCTCGGCCGATGCGGGAATCCTGCAACCGGCTGACAACAAAGATTGTCGCCAGAACCAGGGCAATCATGAGAAAATAGATGTAGATGGTAGCCTGCTGCAAAGACAGGTGAATGCCGAAGAAGCCGGGACGCGGGATATTGGCAATGCCACTGGGGCCGAATGAAAATGCATTCCAGTTCTCCAGAATGATCCGGATGATCTCCCCGAAGCCCAGGGTGACAATGGCCAGGTAGTCGCCGCGCAGCCGGAGCACCGGAAACCCCAGCACGATGCCGAAAATCAGCGCCAGCCCCCCCCCGATGGGAAGCACCAGCCAGAATCCAAGTCCGAAATGGTAGTTTAAAAGCGCATAGCTGTAAGCCCCCACCGCGTAAAACGCCACGTAACCCAGATCCAGCAACCCGGCCAGACCGACCACGATGTTCAAGCCCAGACCGGTGACAACGTAAATCAGCGCGGTGATCATGATATTAGTCTGATAAATGGAAAAAACAAAGGGAAAGGCGAGCGCAAAGACGGATACCGCCACCAAGGCCGGCAGAAAGTATTTGCGGTCACTGACCAGCCGCTGTGCCAGGGGGATGCTGTCCGCTTCGCCCCGCTCGGCCTTTTGGCTGCCGAGCTCCTTGCGTCGGATAAAATAGCGCCAGATGAAAGACAGGAAAAATGACCCGACGCCCACCAGCAGCATCCGCTCCCAACGCCATTGAATCACATTTTCGACGGTATTGACCCGGATGACCATGATCGGGAAAGTCAGGAACATAAACCACAGGGCGGTCAAAAATGATTTTTTTATTTCTTCACGGCTGATCAATGATCACATCCCGCTGTTGTTTGAAAAATAAATCCGATCCTGGACCGCTCATACCTTGGAGGCATCCGAGCGTCCCAGGATGCCGGCCGGCCGGAAAATCAGCGTGAGAACCAGGATAATGAAGGCAAAAACATCTTCATAATCACTGGAAACATAGCCGGTAAAAAACGATTCGCTCCAGCCCAGCACCAGGCTTCCCAGCACCGCTCCGGGCATGCTGCCGATGCCACCGAGAACAGCGGCCACAAAGGCCTTGATGCCGGCAATAAAACCAATGTAAAAATTGATCTGCCCGATGTGAGAGGCGATCAAAACCCCGCCCAGGGCTGCCGTGGCGGAGCCCACGATAAAGGTGACCGAGATCACCCGGTTGACGTCAATGCCGACGAGCATGGCCATTTCCCGATCCTGGGCGGTGGCCCGCATGGCCTTTCCCATCCGGGTAAACTTGATCATGAAGGTCAACAGCACCATGACAATGGCGGTGAC
>JAOZPY010000519.1 GCA_029932495.1 Desulfobacterales bacterium | reverse complement strand
TATACAAATATTTGCATTGCGAAACAAGCGATAAAACAATGCGGCATTGCGAAAAAATTTCCAATACTATATGTTTGATCTATTCGCTTGTAAACCTCAACATTGCATGGCGGCCAATGGACAAAACATTCTCATTAGCCCACTTTTCAGATCTGCACTACTGCAATCTTGACGATCTGCGCCTGCAGGAGCTTTTAAACAAACGCCTGTTTGGATACCTGAAATGGCGCCTGATCCGGCACACCGGCTACCGGAACGGAATTATGGCTGTGCTCCAGCAAGAGCTGAAAAATAGCCATCCCGATCATATCGTTATCACAGGGGATTTGACACACCTGAGCCGCAGTGAGGAATTTCGCCGGACTGCTCAATGGCTCCGATCGCTGGCCCCCACCCGGCAAGTGACCGTCATCCCTGGCAATCACGACATGTATGTCAAAATTGTCTGGGAAAGCACTTTCGCCCACTGGGCCGACTTTCTGGCTTCCGATGAAAGACCTCCCGGCCTATCGCCCGGATCCCTTGGGAATACTGCTTTTCCGGTGCTGCGAATCCGCGGGCCGCTTGCCATCATCGGCGTCTGCACGGCGCTACCCGTCAACCCGCTGCTGGCTGTGGGCACCATTGGAAAATCCCAGCTGCACCGGCTCGAGCAGATCCTGCGCCAAACCGGACGCCGACAGCTGCTGCGCGTGGTGTTAATCCACCATCCGCCGATTGCCGGGGCGGTCGCATGGCGCAAACGCCTGACAGATGCCGACGGGTTCCGGGCGGTTGTAAAACGCTGTGGCGCAGAGCTGATCCTGCATGGCCATACCCACTGCAGCGGCCGGGCCCGGTTGGAAGGGCCCGGGGGGGAAATCCCGGTCATCGGCGTCCCGGCCGCCTTCACTTCAGACCGCAAACCGGAGCGCCGGGCCCGGTATCACGTCTACCGCTTCAGCCGCAATGGCACCAACTGGGACATCCAGATGAAAGTGCAAGTCTATACCCCAGACATTCATCGGTTTATCTGTGAAAGTGAAGAACGTGTGAGCTTTGCTGAAATCCGCTAAACCGCATCGCTAAGCTATACGCCCCAACAACTTGACAGATCCCACCAACACCACCAGCGCCGGTGTCAGGGTCGTAACCGCCGGCGGCAGCTCGAGCAACAGGCCCAGATGCCCGGCGATCTGATAAATCAAGTAAATGCCAATGCCTGCCATGGCAGCCATAACAATCCGGCGCCCGGCCGTTATGCTGCGGGTGGGACCGAAAATAAAGGCCAGCGAAAGCATTACCATGGCGGCAATCGTGACGGGCAATGTCAGCTTCTGCCATAACGCCAGACTGTAACGCTGGGCATTCTGCCCCCGTTTGCGCAACCCGCGAACAAAACGGTATAAATCAGACAGTGAAAGGCTGCCGGGAGGCAGTTCAAGAATGCCCATTTGTTCCGGGCTCAGGAATGAATGGATGGTAATGCCATCCGGTTTTAAGGTTTGAATGCCCTGCTCGCTGAATCGGATCTGATTAATCCCGTCCAGCCGCCACTGGTTGTCTTCTGTGATCGTCGCTCCACGCGCCCGGGTAAAGCTGCGCAGGCGCCCCTGCCGATCGTGTTCATATATTTCGATATCGGCCGCTTTATTCTCGGAAAGCGTCTTGCCAACGTGAATGAAGGACCGGCCGTGGCGGGCCCAGAATCCGTTTTTGGTCATCATGATGCCTTTGCCGTATAACGCCTTTGATCGCCGGGTGCGCGCGTATTGTTCCAGCGGAGGGGCGACGAACTGTGTCAGGAACATGGTCAGCAGCAAAATGACGGCCCCGCCGGCAAGAACCGAACCACAGATCCGTTTGACCGAAATGCCGGCGGCCTGCATGGCAACCAGTTCATTGTGATCAGCCAGCAATCCCAGGGCCACGATGCTGCCCAGCAAAATGCATACCGGCATCAAATCCACTGTTCGGGCGGGGATGGTATAGGCCACAAACATGAAAGCGTCGGCTATCCTGTAATTACCCTTGCCGACATCGTTTAGTTGGGCCAGAAGTTCCAAAAAACTGAAAAGGATGATAAAAAGCGATAATACCAGCAGGACCCCCCGGATGGTATGGGTCGCCAGGTAGCGGTCAATGATCTTCATCGGTCATAGGTTACCTTTGGCGGCGCCTGAACACCTCACCTGATTTCCACAGCAGGACCAGAATGCATCCCGCCAATCCGGCGGGCACCCACCAGATCCCGGGAATCGCGCCCAGCAAACCTTTTTCGATCCAGTTCTTAGCAACCACCATGATGTTGTAATAAACGGCAAAAATAATGACAGCCGCCACCAATTTTAAATATTTTCCCTGGCGCGGCGTCGTGCGGCTCAGTGGTACGCCGAGCAAGGCCAGCAGGATAGTAGAAATCGCCGTGGACAGCCGCCACTGCAATTCGGCGATATCCTCGCGTTTGTCGGAGCGCATCAGGTGCGCCGTGGATGCGGCCCGGCGCTTATATTTTCGCATGGCTGCCGCCGGAGATTCCAGCAGGTAGGTCGCCTCGGCGAACTGGGTGATCTTGCCTTTTGTGCCGTCGCGCTTAAATTCGTAAAAATAGCCGTCCCGCAGCAGCAGCGGACGCCGGCCGCCAACGGTTCTTTCGGGCTGGTAGACCTTGCGGGCGGAAATGACTTTCAGCTTGTCACCTTCTTTGATGCGCATGAAGACTTTGCCGACGCGGTTGTTTTTATGGTCAACTTCTTCGGCGAAAATGACCATATGCGACGATTTGATTTCATAAAAGTTACCGGCTTCCATCCGCGAGATATCAAAGTCTTCCTTGGCCAAGGTCTTCAAGTCGTATACCTTTTTATAAGCCCAGGGACGCGCAAAGATCGACAGCCCCGCCACCAGCAGGGCGACAACCA
>JAOZPY010000518.1 GCA_029932495.1 Desulfobacterales bacterium | reverse complement strand
GATTTGGTATTTAGGTGCGATCTTGGGATTGTTCCAATTTTTTCATTTCAAAAATTCGAAACGTCAACCGAAAAATGACCCCCTGCGACAACCCAATTTTGACCCCCTCATGATTTAAAGAAAAAAATATCAATAGCCATTAAAGCAGCTCTTCTTCGACATGGGAGTGGCCGGAGGGAGCGTAGCGACCGCAGGCCGCTCCCATGTCGGGCCTCGATTTTATATTTTAGAGCCGTTGCCGCAACAACTCAGATGCCTTCAGCTGATCGTTTTCGATATCGGAACGGCATAAGTCGTCAATCAAAACCGGATAGGTGTAGCCAGTCTCCTGGACTAAAAGTCCGCCAACGGCATCCGCGATTCTGTAAATTTCGCAACCCTCAATGTTATCGAACCAAGTGGTATTTTCATTGGTAAATTCAAAATTGACTGTTTCCAGCCTGCCCTTGGACAAGTTGTATATGATAGTATTTTTCATTTGCTGTTTCCCTTCAATGTCTCCTTTAGGCGGTAACTCTCCCAAGTGCAGTTGATCACATGGGCCTTGTGCGTTACACGGTCGAGAAGCGCTGCCGTCATGCTGGGGTCACCAAATATTTGGGTCCAATCTCCAAATCCCATATTGGTGGTGATCATGATCGGTTTTCTTTCATGGCGTTCCGCCAATACTTGAAAGATCAGCTGGGCTCCTTCTTTGGAGAATGGAACATACCCCAATTCATCAATAATGAGCAGCCCGTAACCAGCATACCGCTTGACCACGCGGCCCAATATTTTTTCATCTCTGGCTTCAATGAGTTCATTGGCAAGACCGCATCCGGTGACAAAACGTGTCCTGACCCCCTGCTTGCAGGCCTCCATGCCCAGGGCCGTGGCCAAATGGGTTTTGCCGGTGCCGCTTTTACCTACAAAAATGATGTTGCGTTTTTTTTCGACATAGCCACAATTGGAAAGCTCCTTGATGAGGCGAACATCCAGTTCCGGCGCCGCATCAAACTTGAAGGTTTCCATCGGCTTTAAAATAGGGAACTTGGCTTCCCGCAGCCTTCTTTTACGACCATTTTCCTGCCGGGTCTGGACCTCGGCTTCGCTCAGGTTTAAAAGAAATTCCTCATAACTGAGCTTCTCCTGTTTGGCCTGGCGAACTAGACTCTCTATATTGCGGATCATCGTCAACAGCCTCAGATTTTTGAGATTGTCAATCAAGAGTGCTTTCATGCCGGAATTAATATGCCACCTCCGATCTGTCCATAAACGGACACATCAGGAGGCGGCAGGCTCTGCCAGTTATCCAAGGATGAAAACGACTGGCTGCCGTCAGTCTCTTTATGGATTAAAATATGTTTGACGGCCTGGCTTGTGCCCGCACCCGATGATAGCGCCGTCTTTACCGCCGACTCGATATCGCCGGCCGCATTATCTTTGTAGAGCATCAATACCGTTATGAAGTCCTTGATGCCTTTGGTATGGCCCTGCTTTTGACAGAATTTATCTAAAAGCCGTTCAAGGCAAGAAGGCCAGTTTTTACGCCATTGCCTGATAGCGCGGGCCGATTCAAATGCCTGGGGTCGCTGGGCTATGAGCTCAAGATAATGCTCCGGCTTAAGGCTCCATTTGTTGTTGCCGTATAACCGCGCATGCGATGCAATCTTTTTGCCGCCGTAAAATATCTCGACGCAATCGATATAAAGAACCACATTGACCTTAAAATAAGCATAGGATGTCGGTACCGAATACCGATTTTTATCCACCACCACCGTGGCATATTTATCCACTTTGCCACCAGCGGTCTCAAGGTTGCTGAAGGGAATGTCCGGTAGGGATAAAAGATGCCCCTTTTCTTCTTCATACAGTTCATTGACCGTGTGTTCCCTGCCGGCGATCCGGTGGTCGCCATAGGCACGACATGCTTGCAAAAGCATCCTGTTCAAGTCTTCCAATGAATCCGCCGCCGGAACAGGGACCATGTAATTGCGCCGGGAATAACCGACAAGGCCTTCGACACCGCCCTTTTCATGTCCTTGACCCCGGTTGCAAAAACGGGGAACAAAATTGTGATAGCCACGGAACTTGTCATAAGATTCTTGCAGTACCCGGTTTTTACCATGTAAAATCTTCTGAACTGCTGTGGTCAAATTGTCATAGATCAGGACCGGGAAAATACCATCGAAGAATGAAAACCCACGTATGTGGCCGTCAAACAATGCCTGCTGCCGCTCGCACGGATAGCACCGAACAAAGTGCTTACCTGAAAATTTGGACCGCATGCAAAAAAGTTTTAGCCGGGTCTCGATACCCCCTAAAATAGCCAGGCATTGCCCCCAGTCCACTTCGGCTTCAACACCGGCCTGCGGATCTGAGGCAATAAATACCTGCGGAGCACCAACTCCCAATCTCAGTTTGGCTTCACGAACATATCGCCGCACGCTCGTCTCCGAGCCTTTAAAATCATGCTCCTGCCTGAGACGGTTAAAAATCCGAACCGCCGTGTGGCGTTGCTTTTTGGGCCGCTTCTTATCATCCGTGAGCCACTGGTCAATGGTGGTAAGATAGGGCCCCAGAACCGGGTATGGCTGCTTAATCCTGGGTTTGTAACCACTGTATTCTTCCCTGAGGACCTTTTTAATTGTGTTTTTGGAATGCCCGGTCTCCCTGGCAATCTGTTTTATCTTTTTTCCGTATACCCGATGCGCTGTCCGTATGTAACTGTACTGATCCACCGTGAGCATTCTCCTTTCTACCTCCAGTCATAGGATTGATGTCGAATAACCCTACATACCAGAGATCCGCTCAGGGGGGTCAATTTTGGGTTGTCGTTTGTACCTTCAGGGGGTCAATTTTAGATTAGCGAAACTAGACTTTCCAAAATACATTGGTCTGCCGAGGGGCTGTCTTGAGGAC
>JAOZPY010000517.1 GCA_029932495.1 Desulfobacterales bacterium | reverse complement strand
TGCTGCGGTCCCACATGTGAATCAACAGGCTTTTGAGCATCGGCACCCGGTAAGGCGGCAGCTCCATGACAAACGGTGCATCTCTGCCTTTTAACAGGGTGGAACGAAACAGGCGCCCGGTGGCAATGGAAAGCAAAATCCCCAGCAGGTAAATGGCGAAAATAACCGTTCCAGCCCGGAGACCGAAAAAAGCGCCTGTCAGGACGATATACACCGGCAACTTCGCCGAACAGGACATAAACGGCGTGATGAGAATGGTCAGAATGCGGTCTTTTTCGCTTTCAAGGGTACGCGTGGCCATGATCGCCGGGACATTGCAGCCAAATCCCATGAGCATGGGAATAAATGATTTGCCGTGAAGACCGATCAAATGCATAATTTTGTCCATCAAAAAAGCCGAACGCGCCATGTAGCCGGTATCTTCAAACAGGGCGATACAGAAAAACAAAATCAGGATATTGGGCAAAAATACAATCACACTGCCAACCCCTGCAATAATTCCGTCCAGTACCAGATCCTTTACCAGACTGTCGGGAAGTATGGCACCGAAAATGGTCGACACTGCCCCCACCGCACTATCGATCCACTGGACCGGGTAATCCCCTACGGTAAATGTCAGCTGGAACATGGCCCAGATGAAAAACATGAAAATCGGAAAACCGATAAACCGGTTGGTCAACACCAGATCAATGTTGCGCGATATATCGACCCGTCTTCGGGTTGAGGTGGTCTGGACTTCCTTGATAATTCCAGCGATAAATCCGTAGCGCTCGTCGGTCATGACGATCTGCGGGTCATCATCGAAACGTTCTTCCAAACGTTTGCGCAGCGCATCGGTGGTCTGCAAAATTTCAAGACCGACATCAGCGGCCTTCTGCAGGATACGCTCCTTGATGATCTTGTCATCCTCCAGCAGTTTGATCGCCATCCAGCGGGTATTATAGGGCAGTGTGCCGTGGGTCTTTTCTTCGATAAAATGCTGCAACCGTTCGATGGCGTTTTCTATATCCTGGCTGTATTTGACATTGCGCAGCCTGGGAGCGCAGATACCGGATTCCGCAAGCTGGATGCTTTGTTCCAGCAACTCATCAATGCCCTCATTCTTATTGCCGACGGTAAAAACCACCGGCACGTCGAGCAGTTCGGAAAGCTTATCGGTGTTAATCTTCATTCCCCGGGTACGCGCCAGGTCCGCCATGTTCAACGCGAATACAACCTTGCAGTCAATTTCTCTCAGCTGGGTGGCCAGGTAAAGGCTGCGTTCAAGATTGGAAGCATCGATAATGTCAATGACCACATCCGGCTGCTCATCCAGGATATAGTTGCGGGCAACAATTTCTTCGATGGAAAAAGGGGTCAGACTGTAAGTTCCAGGCAGATCAATGACTTTAAGATCATATCCGAATTTATGGACGTGCCCTTCTTTTTTAGCCACGGTGACGCCGGGCCAGTTGCCCACTTTCTGGCGGGTGCCGGTAATATTGTTAAAAATGGTGGTCTTGCCTGAATTGGGATTTCCAGCCAGAGCGATGGTGAGTTTTTTTGATTGCATGACAGGGGGCCTATCTCACGTTTTCAACAACAATCTGGGCGGCCTCTTCCACTCTCAGGGAGATATGGTAGCCTTTTACGATCAGTTCCAGCGGATCCTTCAAGGGAGCGTATTTTTCAACATGTATATCGGCACCCCTGACAATTCCCATCTCCAGGATTCGGCGGCGCAGGATCCCATTTCCACCCACATGCGCCACGGTGCCGGTCTGACCCTCTTGCATTTCACTGAGCAACATAGGCAGCTTTCCTTTTACCTTAACCAATCGTGAGCAAAATAAAAAATCGATTAAGATTTTATTATAATGCAACCGCACGAATCAATAATCAGCCGTAACATTGAAGGATAATGCCGCCGGCAGGGGTTGTCAATATGGCACGGAAGACTTGCAGCAGAAAGCAGGAAACTACGGGGAAGTTGTCTCAGGCAAGTTCTGAATGATCTCTTTGAGCCTTTGGGATAATTCCCGCGGGACCGGCTTTTGCCTGGCGTTTTTACAAATCGCCACCGTTCTTTTAAGGGTCTGCAGGCATGAGAAACAGGCGACACAATTTTCGGCGTGCTGCTCAATTTCAGCACAGGTTACATGATCCAGCTCGCCGTCAATGTATTCGGAGAGTTTTTGAAACATCTCCAGGCAATGCGTGTGGTCCTGATATTCAGTGGCCATTTTCATAATATCCTTTCAATTTATCCCGCAGAAAAAGCCGGGCACGGTGGAGCCGGACTTTCACATTGGCGGAGGACAAATTAAGGATCTGTGCGGTTTCGGTGGTACTGAATCCCTCCATGTCCCGCAATAGGATGACCAGCCGGTATTTTTCCGGCAGCGACATAATTGCCTGGTTGAGGGTCTCTGACAATTCTTCGTTCAGCAGCTGATCCAGCGGCATGGAGGCCCACTCCGGCACCCGCACCGGTGAACCGGTACCGTCGCCGGGGTAAAAGTCTTCCAAGGGCAGTTCCTTTTCGGGAGTAAACCTGGATTGACGCCATTGCTTGATACAGATGCTGGCCGCCACTTTATACAGCCAGTTCTTAAATTTAGTTTCGTAGCGAAAGTCTTTTAAATATCTGAAAACGTTCAAGAAAGTATCTTGAACGATGTCCTCGGCATCACGGGGATCCCGGCAGTTTCGCAGGCTGAAATTGTAAAGTTTCTGCTCATAGCGCTTTACAAGGTCGTGGAACTTATCCACCTGGCCGGCATTGATGGCGCGGATCAGATTAAAATCATTGTCCTTGACTTTCCTGGGGGTCGGGTTTTTTGCCTTTGTCATCGTTGCCTGTCACCTGACAGGAATCTTTCAGTCAGGTGGATACACCCAGTTTCGGCAGAATGTAGGCCTG
>JAOZPY010000051.1 GCA_029932495.1 Desulfobacterales bacterium | reverse complement strand
GTCAACATCAACATGAGCTTTGCCAAATACGGCGACCGGGATGTGATCATTGCTTCCAGCACGGACATTACCGAAGTCGTGGAAAAGGAGACCCAGCTGATTCAGGCCGGCAAGATGACCACCCTGGGCGTCATGGCGGCCGGCATGGCCCATGAAATCAATCAACCGCTGAATGTCATCCAGGTATGTGCGGACTTCTTTTTAAAAATGCTCAAACGGGGCCAACCGATCAGCGACGACGACCTGAGGACCATGGCCAATGACATTGTCGCCAACGTTGAACGGGCGTCCGGTGTCATCAAGCATGTCCGGGATTTTGCCCGACAGTCCGAGCTGGTGCGCACCCGGGTCAATATCAATGATCCGATTAAAGATGTATTTAAAGTTCTCGGCCACCAACTCAAGGTACATGACATTGAAGTCGTCCTGGACCTTGCGGACAGCCTCCCGGATATTATGGCCGAGCACAACCGCCTGGAACAGGTTTTTATCAACCTGGTTTCAAATGCCATCGATGCCATGGATGAAAAAAACGCCCGGCCGGGCTTCGAAAATGCCTCCAAGCGTCTTTCCATCAAATCACGGGTTGAAAATGACCATGTTGTGGTGTTGGTCTCAGATACGGGCATCGGCATGTCCGAAGAAGTGAAAAATAAAATCATCGAGCCTTTCTTTACAACCAAAAAGGTCGGCAAGGGGACGGGCCTGGGCATCAGCATCAGCTACGGCATTGTCAAGGACTATGACGGCAGTCTTGAGATCGAAAGTCAGATCGATGTCGGCACGACGTTCAAGTTGACATTTCCAGCCGTACAGGAAAAATAACGACAGATGAATAAGATATTACTCATTGATGACGAACCGGATATCGTAAGGGTGCTGGGCATATCCCTGAAGGCCGATGGATACGAGGTCATCCCGGCGCTCAGCGGCGCTGAAGGTCTGGAAGCCTTTGCCAGGGAAAAGCCTCAAATCGTGATTACCGACATTAAAATGCCCGGCATGGACGGCATCGAGGTCCTGGGGAAAATAAAGGACCTTGATCCCGACACCGAGGTAATCATTATTACCGGTCACGGGGATATCGACAACACCATTGAGGCCCTGAAATACGGGGCTTCGGATTTCATCAACAAGCCGGTCAGGGACGAAGCGCTTTCCATCGCGCTGAAAAGAGCCAGAGAAAAGCTCGAGATCAAACAAAAACTTAAAGAATACACCACAGATCTCGAAAAAAAAATCGAAGCGGCCACTGCAGAGCTGCGGAGGCAGACCAGCTTTCAGACCAAACTGATTCGCAGCTCAAATGACGGCATTGTCGCCACCGACCAGGATTTGAAAGTCGTGATTTACAATCCGGGTGCACAACGCATTTTCGGCTACAGCCAATCCGAAGTGCTTTATAAAATGACGGTGGCCCAATTGTTTCCGGCCGAAATTGCCAACCCGTTTCGTGCCGCCCGGGCCGGCGATTCATCCATCAAGGATATTGCCTGGCAGCAGACCGAGATCCTCGCCAAAAACGGTGAAAGTATTCCCGTCAAATTTTCCGGTTCGATTTTGCGGGAAAATGACATCGATATGGGAACTGTTGCGTTTTTCCAGGATCTGCGGGAAATCAAGCGACTGGAAAAAGAGCTGCTCCAGGCTGAACGGTTGGCCGCTGTGGGACAGACAGTGGCCGGACTGGCCCACGGTATTAAAAACATTTTGCACGGGCTTAAAGGCGGCAGCTACCTGGTGGATGTCGGCATCAAAAACAACGACACCGCCAAGCTCACCAAAGGCTGGGCCATGGTAAAAAGGAACATTGACCGCACTTCCAATCTGGTCATGGATCTGCTGTCCTACTCCAAAGAAAGAGAACCCGAATATGAGACCTGCCGCCCCAATGAAATCGCCGCTGATGTCTGTGAATTGGTACAGGCCAAAGCCCAGGAAAATGATGTCACGATCATCCGCGAATTTGACGATTCCATCGGCGAGGTGATCATGGATCCGCGCACAATTCACGAGGTCCTGTTGAACCTGATGTCCAACGCCGTGGATGCCTGCCTGTTTGACGAAGACACCACCAAGCAGTGGCGGGTAAAGCTGAAAACCGCCCGGGAACAGGACAACATCATTCGCTTTGAAGTCGAAGACAACGGTGCCGGAATGTCCGAAGAAATCCAGCATCAGTTATTCACCTCTTTTTTCAGCACCAAAGGTCACCGGGGAACCGGCCTGGGCCTGATGGTCAGCAGGAAAATGATTGAAGAACACCAGGGAACCATTGAAGTCCAATCCCAGCCGGGCAAAGGGACAGTCTTTACCGTTCGACTGCCTTTTCAATCTGCTGACAGTCAGTGATGGCGGAGGGTGCCAGATGAAATTACAAATTCAGCCTTCGGCGGGCTTGAAAGCCGAAAGGCTCGAAGGCTTAAGAAGGATTTTATCCTTTATTAAGCTTCCCAGCTTCCTGGCCTCCCGGCTTTCAAGCCGTCAGGTACGTCGCATCCGCCCAGCTACGGGCAGCGATGCCCGGCGGGATAAAGACAATTTATGGATGGAAACAAACTTGTTTTTCAAGGAGGACGTATCATGAGTAAAAAAGTACTCGTCGTGGATGATGACCCCGATGTGAGGCTATTCAGCGTCACGGTTCTGGAAGAAAACGGGTATCTCCCCCTGGAAGCCGCCAACGGTGAAGAGGGCCTGAAAATGGTTAAAGCGGAAAAACCCGATTTGATCATCCTGGATGTCTTAATGCCTCGGCAAAGCGGAATCCGACTTTACCGCGAAATGAAAACCGACAAGGCGCTGAAGGATATCCCGATCATTATCCTCTCGGGCATTGCCAAGAAAACATTTCTGCGGTCCCAGAAAGCCATGACCGAATTCGGCGGCAAGCCCGTACCGGAACCGGAAGTTTACCTGGAAAAACCGGTGGAACCCGAGGAGTTGGCCGAAACAATCAAAAAGGTGATGGGCTGATAAAGCCCCGAGGCCCCAAGCCGTTTACAGGAGCACGAGAAAGATCATGAAGATCAAGAAATTAATGTTCGTCACCAAGTTCGAGCAACTGGGTTTTGATGCTCTGAAATCGCTGCTGGCACTGCGCAAAGCCGGGCTGGATCATGTGGTATTCGTCAATGTTATCGAAAGGGAACGCTTTGCCATGAGCCGGGTGGGCTATCGCAAGGATGAGGAAATCCGGCTGCGCGAAACCGCCAACATTCGCTTTATCGACTGGGCCGAAAGCCTTTTTGAGATGGGCATGGAAGCCGGTGTGTATATCGTGGTGGGCACCCTGGTACCTGAGGTGCTCAAGGCCGCCGAAAAAGAAGCGGCGGATCTGATCGTCATCGGCCGCTCGCACAAGGGCGTGCTCGATCAATTGTATTCGGGTTCGGACATCACCGAACTGTTGCGCCGCTCAGCCACCCCCGTGCTGGTTTACAAGCACATGTCGGAAAACATCCTGGCCCTGGATAAACCCTTTTCAAGGCCGTTGCTGGCAACCGATTGGTCGCCGGCCTGTCAGAAAGCGGTGGACTACCTGATAACCCTGGAAGGAATCATCGAGGAGATCCATTTGATCCACGTAATCACTGAAAAAGAACTGGCGGATTCCCCGTCACACACCTCGCACACAATTCAGAAGGCGCGCAAGCAGACCCGGCAAAAACTCGAAGAAATCTGTGACATTTTCGAGCAACAGGGAATAACCGCCCGGGCGCATATCTACGTCGGCAATGCCGAAGATGAAATTGAAAAAGCCGCCCGTGAGCACCAGGCGTCCATGATCGTGATGGGCTCCTCGGCAAAAGCATACTGGCTGGAACGGTGGATCGGCAGCACGCCCCGGGAGATTGCTGAAAAATCGGCATTCCCCTGCCTGTTGATTCCGCCTGAAAAAAATGCTGCCCGATAGTTTTAAACCCTCGGTTCATGTCCAGAAACAAGGCCAGAAGGGCATATGCAGGTCCGGCGTTGGCGGAGCAATATCGATTAGGAGGCTTTAATGGCAGTAATCACGATCTCAAGGCAATTTGGCTCCGGAGGGATTACCCTCGGGAAAATGGTCGCGGAAAAATTCGGTTATTCCTTTGCCGACACGGAGGTTATCAGCAAGGTGGCGGAAATGGCCAATGTCTCGACGCATTTTGTCGAAACCGTAGAGAAGGAGGCTGGCGGCAAATTTTCAAAAATAATTAAAAATATGGTTTCCAAATCACTGGTAGACCGTATTTTAAAAGATGAACGCGGTTACATTGACGAGGAAATTTATCTGGATTATCTGGTTCTGATTATTGCCCAGATTGCCGACGACGGCGACGTGGTCATCATGGGCCGTGGCAGTCAGTACATTCTCGATGACCATCCGGATGCCTATCATGTGCTGCTCATCAATGAATTTGAAAACCGAGTTAAATTCATGGTGGAGCACTACGATCTGTCCTCAAAACGGGCTCAACAGGTCGTCAGGGCGGAGGACAAACGACGACTAAATCTGTACCGTAAGCTGGGCAAGATAGATTATGACGATCCGCATCTGTATCACATAGTGCTCAACATGAACAAAATGGACTTGCACAAAGCCTCAAAACTGATATGCAGTATGGTGGAGAGTTAGAAATAAGCGGTAAAAAAAGCTGCATACCGGTGCCGGCCGCCTGAATTCAGGCCGATTATGAGATATTAGTGTTAACCCCTGAAAGTTGAAATAGCGGCTGCAAAATGGCAGACCGCTTTTGCCGATTTCATTATTGACACCCCGGCATCGTATTTGATAGAAGCTTTTGCCTGTTATTTGCAACTAACCGGCTTATGGTGAAAAATCCGTTTCAGGCACATGCGCTTTGAATATAACAAACATCGGGTCTGGGCAGAAAATCTTTCCATCGTGATGCAAATCGGTCTGACCATGGCCGGGTGCATTTTGTTTTGTTTTTTTGTCGGTTTCTACATAGATAAATGGATCGGGGCAAAGGGTATTTTCGTAACCATTTTTACGGTGCTGGGGGTCATCGGCGGAGGCGTCACGGTTTACCGCCAAATTTTGGAGGTCACGGATAAAAAAGACGACAATTACAAAAACAAACATAACCCATGATTGCATCGATTCGAGAAACTCAAAAAAAATATTGTTCCCGAGCCATGGCGATCGCTATTTTTGTGGGCTTGGCTTTTATTATGGCCGGCCAAAAAGGCATCGGCAAAGGCTTGATCCTGGGAACTCTTTTCAGCGTGCTTAATTTTATCTTGATGGGCGAAATGCTCCCGTTCAAGATGAATGCATCCCGCACCCGGGCCTCTGTGTTTTCACTGGTGTTTATTTTGTTTCGGTATGGTTTAATGGCAATCCCCCTGATTCTGGCACTCAAACTGGAGCAGTTTAATTTGCCGGCGGCCGTGGCCGGAATTTTTCTGGTCCAAATCACAATCCTGGGTGAATCTTTGATAAATTTTATTTTACCCAACCGCCGCAATCAGCTATAAACGGACAACCGTTGAACGGCATTATTTTTACAGGCAAAACAATCTCATGGAAGAGCTTGGAAGAATCCATCAACTGATCATCCCGCTGATGGGGCACAAACTGACTTTCAATCTTGAAGTCATCTTGATGACCTGGATCGTGATCGCGCTACTGATTGTATTCGGCTTTCTGGCCAGCCGTAAAAAAGCAATTCTTCCCGGCCCACTGCAGGTTCTCGGCGAGCTTTTTGTCGCGCAGCTGTTTGGCCTCACGGAAGAGGCTCTGGGTAAAAAAATGGGCCGCACCTATGCCCCGTTGATCTGCTCACTTTTCATGTTTCTGCTTCTATCCGACTGGCTGGGTATTATTCCCCATCTGGAAGAACCAACCAAGGACTTGAACACGCCTCTGGGCCTGGGCCTGATGGGATTTTTCATCGCCCATTATGCGGGAATCAAGTCCAAGGGGTTCAAGGAATATGCCCGGGAATATTTCCAGCCGATATTTTTTATGATGCCCCTGAACCTTATCGGGGAACTGGCCAAGGTGGTCTCCATATCCTTTCGTCTTTTCGGCAACATTATGGGAGGCTCCATCATTATTCTGGTGGTATCTCACCTGACATACAGTGTCATTCTCCCTCCATTTTTAAACGCTTTTTTCGGACTGTTCGTGGGTGCCATTCAGGCCTTTGTATTTACTATGCTCACCCTCGTATACATTTCCGTACAGGTAAAATAATCGATGGCTTTCGATGTGCAGATATGGTTAAAAGTTGCGGCATTGTCTGGAGGCGGCGTGGCAATGGGCTTCGGGGCGATCGGTGCTGCGGTCGGTGAAGGTTATACAGCCGCCCAGGCCAATGCCGCTTTATCACGCGATCCTGAAAACGCCGGCGGTATTTTCAAATCCATGCTTGTCGGTCAGGCCATTGCGGAATCGGCATCCATTTTCGCCCTGGTGGTTGCCATGATATTGTTATTTTCGGATTTCAGCAACGGCTCCTATGTAACGGTAGCTGCTCTGTTCGGGGCCGGTCTGGCCATGGGATTCGGCGCCATTGGCTCAGGAGTGGGCTCTGGATTCCCGGCGGGGGCCGCCTGCGTTGGACTGGCGCGGCAGCCGGCAATCAGCGGCAAACTGACCACTAACATGCTGATCGGCTCCGCCGTATGCCAGACGCCGTCTATTTTTGCCATGGTGACCGCCTTTATTTTGTTATTTTCTGACTTTTCCCAAAGCCCGGTAAATCCCACATGGGCAGCGGTGCTGGGGGCTGGACTGGCTTCGGGGCTGGGAGCCATCGGCTCAGGAATCGGCGGCGGCAGCGTGGCAGAGGCCAGCAGCGAGGGTGTCGCCCGGCAGCCGGGTGCATTGACCACGGTTACCAACGTCATGCTGCTGGGGCAGGCGATTACCCAGACACCGGCCATTCTAGCGCTGCTGGTCAGCTTCATTCTCATTTTCAAAAGTTACCCGGCCACCGGAGCGATTGCCCCGGCCATGGCACTACTGGCTTCCGGTTTATGCATGGGCATCGGCGCCATCGGGCCCGGTATCGGAGAAGGCATTGCATCCAGCGGCGGTGTGCGCTGGATCGCCAGAAATTCATCCATCGCCGGTGATTTGACCCGTACGATGCTGGTCGGCATGGCAGTTGCAGAATCCACTGCCATCTATTCCATGGTAATCGCCTTGGTGTTGATTTTCGTCGTTTGATGGCTTTTCATAAAGACTTCAAAACAAATTTAGAGCGTTTAATATTTTTTTCAGGAGGTTGATTATGACAATTGAAGGAGCAGATATCGTTAAAGCAGCTGCATTTTTAGGTGCCGGTATTTCCATGGGGCTCGGTGCCATTGGGCCCGGTGTTGGAGAGGGCATGGCCGCGGCCAAAGCCTGTGAGGCAATCGGCAGAAATCCGAAAGAAGCCGGTTTGCTTACCCGGACAATGCTTGTCGGCCAGGCGGTTGCCGAGTCCACGGGCATCTATTCACTGGTTATTGCCCTGCTGCTTTTATTTGTAGTGTAACAACGTGGCGCGACAACCCGGTGGATCATTGCGCTACCCATTATGCGGCCGGCAGGCAGGCAGTATCAGCCGGGAGAGCTATCGGGTAAAGGAGCGGGGGCGCCAGCGGCCTGAGGCAATACTTTCAGGCCCCATTTTACCACTGACAGGACATTAATCCATGCAGATTATCAGTACCACTGGACTTATCACGATCAATGCAACACTGATCGTGCAGGTGATATCATTTCTGATTTTACTGTTTGTTCTCAATCGGATCATGTTTCGCCCATTGCGCGAAACTATGTCCAGAAGGGATGCCCACCTGGAAAAAATTCAAAACGATATTATCCAGCGAAAAAACGAACTGACAGACCTGGAAAAAAAGATCCATGCCGGAGAGCTGGCGGCCAGGCATGAAGCGTTTGAAGTCAAAATAAAGCTTGAAAATTCTGGTATGCAACAGGCGGCTGAGATTATTGGTGAAACTCGTAACGAGATTGACGCCCACAAGAAAAAGGCGCACCGGGAGGTAAAAGCCCAGCTGGAAAATGCAAAAAACAACCTGCAAAGGGAATCAGAAAACCTGGCGCTGGCCATCATGGAAAAAATTCTTGAACGGAGACTGTCTCAATGAAATTTACCACAAAAGTGAGACCGGCTGTTTTTTTTCTGGTGGGGGCTACCGTAATTTTGCTGCTCAACGCCCAGCCCGCGCTGGCGGTAACAGACGCTGCAAGCCGATGGCGCCCCACCTATGACCTGGTGATGAAATGGCTGAATTTTGGCATCATGGTTTTTGTTGCGATAAAGTTTGGCAAGGACCCCATCAGAGCCTTTTTGCACGGCCGCAAAGAATCACTGGCCGAAAAAATACAGAGCTTTGAAGAAAAAAATCAGATCCTGGGCGCCCGGATACAGGAAACCCAGAAAGCACTTGAAAATAGTTATGCCCGCTTTGAACAAATCAAAAAGAAAATTATTGTTGAAGGCGAGAAAAAAAAGAAAAAAATCATTGATCAGGCTCGGCAGGAAAGTGAGATGATGTTCCGACAGACAAAGTTGCAGATCCAAAACCAGATCCTGCATGCCCGCCAGCAATTGCAATCCGAATTACTGGAGGGGGCCATCGACCGGGCAATAGAAAAGCTCCCTCGGGAAATTACACTTGAAGATAACCGTAAATTAGTTAACCAATACTTGGATACCCTTGCGGCTATTTAAGATAATGGTCTGTCTGCCGGAGCATCGGGCACCGGAATTTTTGCCAATGCGCAGCCTACGGATAAAAAAAATGCGGGGCGTTGCTATGGCAGGCCTGCTGATGGGGCTTGCAGGATGTGCTTCCGCCCCTGATTCGGGCATATCCCTTCCGGCCACACACCATATCACGGAACTCGCCATCCGCGAAAACCCAGCATCTCTAATACTGATCATAAAAACAGGTCCACTTCCCTCCTACAAGGCCACCCGGCAGACAACCCCGGCCGGCGTGCTGCTTTCCTTTGCCGATACGGACCTCCAAATCGCCCCTAAAATCTATCGTCCTCCGGGCAATACCATCATCGACTGGATCGAGGCCCGTGAAATAACCGCCGGCAGCAGCACCACATCCCGGCTGTTTGTCGCCCTGAAAGCAGACCGGCGCTATGATCTGGCCCAGGATACGGGCGGCATCCGGATTACATTTTCAAAAATGGCCGCGGATTCCCGCAATGACCAGGCTGTCATCCCATCCACCACTCATACTGCCCCGATAACCGCCTCTTCTGAAAAGGCGGCCGCAACCGCGCGCCCGGTGATATTAACCTGGGATCCGGTCCCGAAGGCCAGCGCCTATCGCGTTTACTGGAGTGATTCATCGGGAATCGTGAAACAGCGCGCAAAAAAAAAGACGGTCACCACCAACCGGGCTGAAATCCCCGACCTGCTGCCCGGCCAAACCTACTATTTTGTCGTCACCAGCGTTAAAGGTTCTCTGGAAAGTCAACCATCCGCTGAACTGTCGTTCACCGTAGGCAAGTAACTGTCGCTAAATTGAGCCTTGGGGGATGGAGGAAAAGGCGTATCGGTGTGCCATCATGGCAGATGGTATTTTTCGCGCAGCCGGCCGGATAAACGGCGGACAACGTCAAAGGCCAGGTCAACGGTTTTCTCCCCGTCCGGATTCACCAGGCAGCAAGTGGCAGGGGAAATCAGGCTGCGCGACAGCAGAAAATCCCGGTCGATGCCTTTCCGGTCAAGAATCATCCAGATTTCTTCCATTCGGCTGCTTAGCGAATTCTGGTTTTCAGCCTCAAAGGGCTCGAAATTGGTGGGCACAATTCCCCAGGCAATCACCCCGCCCCGGTCTAAAAAGCGTTTGATGGAAGGCGCATAGGTGGAAAAAATTTCACCATTCAGGTAAACATCCAAAGACAGGATATCCATGTCCAGGTTCAACAAAAAGTCCCAGTCCGGGTTACCGCAAAGATGAATCCCCCGGGGCCGTTCGATCATCTCCAGAAACTGTTCCATGTCACCGCGGGCGGCCGTACCGTCATAACCGGAAAGCGCGCTGAACAGAAACTGCAGTCCCGGTTCATCGACAAACATAAAGGCATTGGGATTCAATTGCTTCAGCCGTTGCAGCTGAACGTTGATGCGTTTGGACATAAATTCAAACATAAAAGGACGCACGGTGTCGTCAAACAGGATGGGCCGCTTGTTTTCATCGAGCACGTTGAACCCGAAGCTGACCGGTCCCTCCAGCTGTCCCCGGATGGCGGGACGATCAGACAGGTCCAGCTGCAGAAAACGGTGGTAAACTTCCGAATACTGCGTGCTGATATCGAAATAGGCTGGATCTTCGAAATGAGCCAGGGTATCTTCAAGCTCAAGGGCAAACTTGTCCATAGAAAAGGAAAGTGTCTGTTTTTCAACGTTCAGTACAATTCCCGGAAAATGCTCCGAGGCCTGTACGTACATATCCTCATAGTAGCTTAAACGCGGCAGCTGGGGCCAGAATGGGATATCCAGCGACAACGCAGCCTCCAGGGCGGCCGCAGCATCGGTATGTGGCATGACCGCCATGGCGGTGGTCAGCAAATTTCCAGGTATAGGCACAGTCAATCTCCTTCATACTCGGCGAAAGGCGGATTATCCTGCCCGCCGACAGTCTGATATTTGCAAACAAGAACGGGACCAAAGGGAACAACGGATAAAACCCTATTAGATCTCCTTCAGCAGCCGGTTGGCCGGGTGGGCTTCCAGAGCAGCGTTGAATTTCTCAACGGCCGCTGACAGCGCTTCGAATTCTTTGGTTTTGACGACCGGAATGCTGCCTGTACCGCTTTGCTCAATGGCATCGAGTACATACTTGATGGTCAGCCGGTTGATATCGCAGGCCGGCTGGTAGCCGAACTGTCTGTCTTCATCCGTTCGGGCCTGTACGAACAGCCCGCTTCGAATCAGGTCATCGAGAATCAGGTGCAACAGCCGGATGGGGATGCCCAGCCGTTGTGAGATCTGTAAATCAGTTAACGCGGCGGCACATTCGGAAAAATTTTGGATCAGCAGATGGGCCACCTGCAGGGTCAGCAGCTTTTTATAGGCCGCACTGATGGTCAGGCAGTCCGGCTCATATTCATAGGTGGCAACATTTTGATTGGCAAAGGAAAGCTCGGCGCCGAAAAGCACCACCCACCAGC
>JAOZPY010000516.1 GCA_029932495.1 Desulfobacterales bacterium | reverse complement strand
CCCCGGATTTCGCGCCACAGGTCGAATGCGCTGTGTCGTTCGTCTGACCGTGCGGAGGCTGTGGCAATAAAACAGCTCATGTTGTTCAGGTCCAGGCCTTCAACAAAATCCTCAAGCGCCGAATCCGAACTGCCGGAAGACCCTCCCCCCGAATCCAGCCCGAAGGCCAGGGGGTCCACGATAATCCCGTTGGCCACCCCGTCGGCATCCCCGTCACCGCCGTCCTGAAGGGTCAGGTAGGCCACCGTGCGCTCGTCGTTAAACTCCGTATGATCGGAATAATCCAGCCAGCGGTCCTCCACCGGGTCGTATTTATACCATCTGCCCTTTTTGGATGCGGCCTTGGACAGATAGATAGTCACCGTGACTTCATCGCCCGGGCTGCTGACCAGCAGCTTGAATGACAGTAGACCGAATTTAAGCGAAAAGGGTCGGCCGTCGATGTCGATGATTTCCTGGTCATCGGCGGATTGTTCAAGGTCCATGGAGGCGATGGACACGACATTGTCCGCCTCCCGAATGCTGATGCCGATCTGGATATGGCCTTTGGGGTCCGTTACACACCGAATATCATCCTGGTCCAAGTCTGCCGTCCCGTCATCATCCAGGTCCGCGGCAGCGCCCACTTCCTGGTAATCGGCCACCCCGTTGCCGTCAACATCGGCGTATTCGGCAAGATCCGTGGTAAAAGTGCCCTGGGAAGACCATGGCGAGGCGGTGTTATGATTGTTGAAAAACCGGGCCTGCCAGACATAATCCGTGTCTTCCTCCAGGACCAGGCGGGGCACCTGCAGTTCCAGCAGCGAAGAGGCGCTTGTCACGTCCATGACACACAGGTTGTCTGCGGCCCTGTATATCCGCCACTGGGTCCAGGTGTGGAAATCCCCGGCATCCGGGTCATAAAAATCATCAACCTGCAGCACCGGTGTCAATGCCACCAGTTCGTCGTCCAAAGGCATGATAAGATCCGGCGCATCCGGCGGGGAAAGATCTTCGTAAGTCCGGGGGCCGGTACCGCCCCGGTATTCGTCCAGGTTGCTGATTCCATCGCCATCGGGATCCGCTGCAGCATCGTCGACCAGGGGATCCAGCCCATACTGGACTTCCCAGCTGTCGGGCATGCCGTCATTGTCGTCATCGGTGTCCGCGTTGTTGCCCAGACCGTCGCCATCGGTGTCAACGGATTCGTTGGGGTCAGCGGGAAAATCATCCTGGGCATCGGGAACCCCGTCGCCGTCACTGTCGGCCAGCGGTATTGTGTAGGCTACCTGCTCAGAAAAACCACTTTCATTGCCCTGGTCATCGTAGGCGGTGGCGGCAAAATAATAGGTCAGCCCCTCGGTCAAACCTGATAACGTGTGAGAGGTGGTATTACCGACGTCGACATGCTGGGAATAGCTGCCGGAAGCCGTACCATAATAGATGATGTAGCCGGCCAGGTCTGCTTCACTGTTGGCATCCCAGGCCAGGGTGACCTGGGCGCAAAAGCCGGCGGTGGGAAAAAAGCCCACCACCAGGGCCGCGGCGGCAACCAGCAAAAAAGTTTGGAATCGGCTGTGACGGTATTTTTCTGCTTCCATTGGAGCACCTTTCCGTTGACGCCGCGCATGGCGCGGCAACCTTCGCGGAAAGGTGCCACGTTTGCCCGGCAGCCCTGCTGCCCTATCCCGTGCTTTTCCTCGGAACTTAGGCCAGAAGCTTTGCGTCCCGCCCTTTCGAACGGTTTGCCCTTATCAAGCTTTGATGGAAAACAAATTGTCCGCCCTGATCCAAGCAAATTGGATGCCAACACCGTTTTTCCGGCACAAAAATACAACCTGCTTGATTTACAGCAAATTTTTGTATTGCCGGGGTTACTGCAATAATCGAAAAGTGTATAATTTCACATACTCCATGAAATCCGAATTACACATCCGTAATCTTTAATTCGGGGGTAATTCGTAATTCGGGGGACACCATACTTAATTCAATGCATTCGGTTTTGGTCCTGGTTTGTGTGCTTTCAGTGAGCGACCGGTGATTTTTTCCATTTCTTCGATAAAGACATTATCTCCAATGGGTCTGCCGGTTCTCTCGTGCTTGCGCAAGGCTTCCACAGTGTCTGTGTCAACGGCCTTTAGCAAAAACGATTTCCAATCTTCTTTGACCATCTCCAATAATGCTTCGCAATCGACAAAACCGTCCCCACCGCCTGATATGTGTGCTGCGGCACTGCTCCAGGGCCAGTTTTCCGGGGCTTGCACCAGTTTGGCCCGTACAGGATTCATTTCTATGTAGCGGATACAGGCAAGCAGGTGGCTTTGTTGCATTACACAAGAGCGGAACCTGCCCTGCCATAAATGACCGCGCCACCCCTGACGAAAATTGACCCGTCGGGTATAGCGGCGATGGGCTTCGCCTATCGCATTGCGCAGACCATCCGGATCAGAAGGCACGGCGATCAAATGGACGTGATTGGGCATCAGGCAGTATCCCCAGATGGCAACGGCGTGTTCCCGGCACCAGTGAGACATCAGATCAAGATAAGCTCGATAGTCGTCATCATTGAAGAAAGTCTGCTGCCGGCGGTTGCCGCGCTGGGTGACGTGGTGTGGATAGCCGGGTACAACGATTCTTGCAATTCGTGCCATGCAATTTTCTATAAACTGATCGATGGAAAGAAATCAACAATTAAGTATGGTGTCCCCCGAATACAAATAAAAAAAGGGCCGGACGATTTTCCCTGGTATGTTGGGAATCGGTCCGACCCTCTCTTATTTTTTTTTCAGATGGCGCGAAGCGCCCTGCCTTCACCTTGTACCTTGGACCCTGTACCTTACACCTTTCTTTTCAGCTTCCTCCTGCCAAACCCGGCCAGCCCGATCAGTCCAACGCCGAGCAACAGCATGGTGGCCGGTTCGGGAA
>JAOZPY010000515.1 GCA_029932495.1 Desulfobacterales bacterium | reverse complement strand
GGGAAAAAAGGATTGCACGCATCCGGCGTTAAAAAATCCAAACTGTTTGAGGGCGTCAGCCCGAGTTTTTGGATTTTAGCCGGATACGTGCAATACGCCCAAAATGCACACTAAGAGCGATAAAAATGTCCCACCGGCGCGGCGCAGACCGCAGCTTTCTTAAAAGTTGCCCAATTTGTTTTTAAGTATTTGATTCTACATCAATATGGCTCTATATCCAACCGACATTTTGACCCTCTTGACACCGCGTCTGCGGGGCCTGGCCAACCAGGGACGGCGTAAAAAAAGCGGCGGTGCGCGGTTCAAATTACTTTTTTTGGCCGTCATCGGCTCGCTTTTCTGGCTGGCGATATTTACCGTTTCGCAACGCGTGTTGACCTATTTCAAAGGAATCGAGCAAATCGGTGATATTCTCGGCTATAAACTGATGTCGATGATATTGATTGTCTCCTTTGCCCTGCTGATTTTCAGCAGTATCCTGACGTCGTTGTCCCGGCTCTATCTTTCGCGGGACCTGCTGCTGGTGCATTCCACGCCGGTGGCCGGCTATAAAATATTTATTGCCCGCTGGATCGACAGTACGGTAGAAAGCGCCTGGATGGTGCTCATCTTTACCCTGCCGGTTTTTCTGGCCTACGGCCTGGTTTATCGTGCTGGAATTCTTTATTATGCCGGAACCCTGGCAACCCTGATGGCGCTGATGATCAACGCCTCGGCCATCAGCACCCTGATGGTCATGACAGCGGTTTTTTTCATCCCCGCCAGCCGGCTCAAAAGCATTTTTATCTTCCTGGGCATTCTGTTTTTCATGGTGATCTACCTGGCCATTCGCCTGTCACGGCCGGAGCAACTGGTGGATCCTGAAGTCTTTGACACCGTGCTGGTGTACCTCACCTCCCTGCAGACCCCCTCATCACCGCTGCTGCCCAGCACCTGGGCCTATGACAGCATTCGAGCCTGGCTTTGCGGCACCCGGGAATCGGCTGTTTTAAATACCGCCCTGTCCTGGAGTTTTGCCGGCATGACGGGGTTCGTGCTGATCCTGGTGGCCGATGGGATTTACTTTAAAGGCTTTTCCAAGACCCAGACCGCCCCCGGGCGCCTGTTTAAAAATCGGATTTCCGGCCGACAATTCTTTACTTTTTTGCCCGGCCCGGCCCGATCGTTTGCCATCAAGGAAATCAAAACCTTTCTGCGCGACCAGACCCAGTGGTCCCAGCTTTTTCTGATCGCCGCCCTGGTGGTCATCTATGTCTATAATTTCAAAGTCCTGCCCCTGGAAAAATCACCGATTAAAACCATTTACCTGCAAAATCTGTTCTCCTTTCTGAACATGGGCCTGGCCCTGTTCGTGCTGACCGCCATCTGCGCACGCTTTGCCTATCCGGCGGTCAGCATGGAAAAAAGCGCCTTCTGGCTGGTCAAATCCTCCCCCCTGTCACTGAAATCCTTTCTGTGGATCAAATTTTTTATTTACTACCCGCCGCTGCTGATTCTCACCGAGGGACTGATCATCACCACCAACATCCTGCTGCAGGTCAGCGCCCTGATGATGGCCCTGTCGACGGTCACCGTCTTTTTTCTGGTGCCGGGCATTGTGGCCATGGGCATCGGCATTGGTGCGGCCTATGCGGATTTCAAAGCTGAAAATCCGGCGCAAACCGTCACCAGCTTCGGCGGACTGATCTTCATGATCATATCCGCCGGCACCATCGGCCTGGTCATCCTGCTGGAGGCCGGACCGGTTTATCATCTTTTCATGGCCAACCTCCGCAACCTGCCCCTGCCCCTGTCGATCCGGCTGTGGGCCGCCGCCGCCTTTGGTGCGGCATTGATCATCAGCCTGCTGGCAATCGTCCTGCCCATGCGCTACGGGGAAAAGAAGCTGTCCCAGCGGGACCGCTAATCCGGCACCCTGCACCCTGAACGTTTATTTACATTTATATTTACATTGACATTTACATTTTAATCGGTTATGCTTCAGTCAGCAGATGCCCAGATTGTGCATTTCATTTTTTAAAAAAAGGAGTCCCCATGCAACTGCCGCCGACCTCCAGGCAGCAGCAGGTTCTCGATTACCTGCGACAGGCAATCGCAAACAGCGGCCGGGCCCCCAGCCTGCGCCGGGCAGCCGCGGAGCTGGGCGTCAGCCATGCCGCCATCGCCCAAATAATCAAGGCGCTTGAAGAAAAAGGACACCTGAAACGGGAGGGACGTTACAGCCGCAGGATCTATCTGCTGAACCGGGCCCGCCAGACGGAAGGTTCGCACCGCTGGCGGGAGATCCCGATCATCGGACGGGTAACCGCCGGACTACCGATGTATGCCCAGAACGAATGGAACGGCAGCACGGTGCTGGATGCCGCTGTTTTCCGCGGCCAGAATCTTTTTGCGTTGCGCATCCGGGGCGACTCCATGAAAAACGCCGGAATTCTGGATGGGGATCTGGCGATTTGCGAACCGCGCCAGTACGCCCGCAACGGGGAAATCGTGGTGGCGCTCATCCACAGCGAGGAGGCCACCGTCAAACGGTTTTTCCTGCACAAGGACCACATCGAACTGCGCCCGGAAAATGCGGCCTACCCCTCCATGCGCTACGAGTTCGCTGAAGTTCTGGTCCAGGGCAAGCTCGTCGGCCTCCAGCGCGGACCGGAGGGAATCAAATAGCTGGGCGATTGGGCCCAACCCGCTCAACTATTGGCATCTCAAGCAGACATTGAAAACAACTTCTGAATGGTTAAACATTAAGTGGACACCAAGATACCAGAGACCGCCTGCCGTCTGCAGGTGGGCACCAGCGGCTATTCCTACGCGGAGTGGGCCGAGGCCGGATTTTATCCGCCGGATACCAAAACCGGCGGCATGCTTCCTGTTTACGCCCGGCATTTTACGATCACCGAGCTGAACTT
>JAOZPY010000514.1 GCA_029932495.1 Desulfobacterales bacterium | reverse complement strand
GTTTCCAGGTATTTCCAGTTGCGATCGAATTTATGGGAAAGCGACAGGGTTTTAAAGCGCAGCAGATTTGCCTTGGTGGTTTTATTGTCGTCAAAAAAGCGGATGTATTTCTTGTGTTCCCCGGTTACAATATCTTCAACAAAAATGATCAGAAAGGTGTTTTGACTCTCATATTCCTGGTCCGGAATTCGGGCCCGGGGTTTGAGTTCCCGTTTTTCCACAAACGGAAACCGGATCTGTCGGTCAAGAAAATTCTGGTAAGACTCAATCAGGGCGTATTGCAAAAGCAATTGATCCAAATCATCTCTTAGCAGCTCATAGTAGGATCGTCTTAAACGATCCTGCTGACTCAACTCCTCTCTATACTTCCAGAATGCCAACTGTCACTCCTGTTCTGTTTGCACTGATAATTTCAGGCATCAACAATCGCAAATCGTTGCAAGTTGATTATTTTATACTTATGATAGCATAGATAACAGGGAAAGAAAAGTTAAATTTTGCTGAAAAAACGATATTTTATATGATTTTTTAATGAAATGCCCACCTATTGCTGATGGTTGAACCGCTCCACCCAGCGATAAATAGACTGCCGATATCGGATGGCCAGAAATGCCGCTATAGCGCAAAGCCCGGCCGCCACGGCAAGGATGATGTAGTTTTGTTCGAAAAGAAACTCTCCCTGGAGGCTCAACAGGAAAGTTCCGGGCATGCGCCCCACGCCGGCAATTAAAAGAAACAATTTCAATGGCAAGGTGCTCAATCCCAGTATCAGGCACAGGTAGTCTTTGGGAAATCCCGGGAACACGAACAGCACAAACAGGACGATGATTCCCTGGCGTTTGAGCAGACCGTCAAATTTTTCAAACTTGTCCGCCGGGATCAGGCGTCGAACAAAATGTTCGCCGAAAAAGCGACCAATGGAAAAATTGATCCACGATCCGATGGCAAGGGCCGTACTCGAGTAAAGAAAACCTTTAAGGGTACCGAAAAGATAACCGCCGATAAAACCGGTGGCCTCCCCCGGGATAGGGGCGAATATGACCTGCAACACCTGGATGCCCATGAAAACCAGCGGGGCGCCCATCCCGAAAGAGGAAATGAACGCCCGCACCTGCTGTCGATCGGAAAGCAGATGATAACCGTCAACAGCTGTCTGCCAGATAACAGCATGAAAGCGGATCGTCAGCACGATCGCCACACCGGCCAGCAGGCCCAGCAGAATTTTAACCACAAGACGATAAGACTTGAAAGCCATTCCGGCGCCCTAATTGATCAATAGCTGTGCGATGTCCGCCGCTTATCGCGATTTTTTCCTGCGCTCAATCGCCTTTTTTTTTGACCACCTTTCAAAAAATCCGATCATCCCGGATTCATAGGCCCTGTCTATCTGTTCTTCCCGCACTTTGAGCCCGTCGCGGCCCTGAATGGCCGACTTGAGGCAGGCCACCTTGAAAGGACACGCCAGGCACGGCTCCGGTGTATCGCGCAAGCCGTTTTGCCCCATGGGAAAAACGATTTCCAGATTTCCGAAGCACCCGGGTGGTTTACTTTCAGACCGTGTCATGACGTGCTTCCATACAACGTATCAAACTCCCGCCCCATACGGGCAATATAACCCTGATCAGCAAAGCTGAAGTAGTCATTACCCCCGATGATAATATGCTCATGAACAGCGATGCCCATCACCTTGCCGGCAAAAACCAACTGCCGGGTAATGGCCACGTCTTCCGGTGACGGGTTTATGTCGCCGGAAGGGTGGTTGTGGGCGAAAATAAGAGCAGCCGCCGCATGCCGCAAGGCGGCATGAATCACCTCGCGGGGATAAACACTGCTGCCGGTCAGTGTGCCCCGGGAGTGGTTTTCAGTGGCCACCACCCGGTTTTTGGCGTCCAGGAAAATAACTTTAAAATACTCCCGGGTTTTATCCCGCAGGCTGTGATAGAGATAATCAAACAGCTGTTTTGAATTGTTGATCGCATCTTTATGGATCAGTTTCTTTTTAAAGTAACGCTCGGCAACCGCTTTGACAAGCCGGAGCCCCATTGCATTTCTGGGACCGACCCCCTTGATTTCACAAAGCTCTTCGATAGGAGCTTCCAGTACTGCCGGCAGGGTTTTAAAAGCAGCCAGCGCCGCTTTGGCCGCTTGTTTGCAGTCTTTACGCGGGGTGGCCAGCGTCAGCAGCAGCTCGATGACTTCATAATCGTGAAATCCGTTCAGGCCGGAGTTGATAAACCGCTGTCGCAACCGCTGGCGGTGGCCTTTTGCTGTGGGGGAAGTTTTGCTTTTTTCAATCTTCATCAAGCTCAGGTTTTAAATCCCGGGTCATCAAACGATAGACCGCTTCTTTGGGAGCCAGATCTTCATAGAGGATGCGGTATGTCTCATGGGTGATGGGCATTTCCACGCCAACCTTGCGCGACAGGTTGTAGACGGACTTGGCGGTTTTGACACCTTCGGCCACCATGCGCATCTCGGCGAGGATAGCCTTTAACTTCATGCCCTGGCCGATTTTTTTGCCCACCGTGTGATTACGGCTCAAATCACCGGTGCAGGTGAGTATCAAATCACCAAAGCCGGCCAGACCGGTAAAAGTCCTCGGATTGGCACCCAGCTTGACTCCCAGCCTTCGTATTTCCGTCATCCCGCGGGTAATCAAAGCGGCCCGGGTATTCAACCCCAGTCCCAGCCCGTCAATCATTCCCGCCGCGATGGCAATGACATTTTTTAAAGACCCCCCCAGTTCCACACCGATAACATCATCACTGGTATAGACACGAAAATACGGAGTCACCAGCACCTGCTGCACCAGTGCGGCGGTCTCAATATTCTTGCAGGCGGCGGTTACAACAGTGGGAAGCTGCCGGGCGACTTCCCGCGCGAAACTGGGGCCTGAAACCACCACCAGCCG
>JAOZPY010000513.1 GCA_029932495.1 Desulfobacterales bacterium | reverse complement strand
AGCGAAATCAAAATGCATCTTGCGCGGGCGGACCGCAATTTTTTGAGAAGTTACATTTTATCATAGCTGCTCAATCAGTTATGTTATGCGCCGCGCCGGTCAATTCACACCTTCAAATTTATCCAGCAGGTCCACAATCTCCTGGCGGTGTTTTAGCTCCGTAAGCCAGCGTTCGGGCAGGTCTTCGATGCCCAGATGGGCGCCCAGCACCATTCCTACCAGCAGAGCCCTGCCTGCTGAATCGCCGCCGGCCATAGCGTTTTCAATCAAGCCCAGCGGCAAATTATTCTCATAGCGCGCGATCAGGTGAATGACACCGGGAAAGGCCGCCTCAACTTCGCACATCTGTCCGAAATCCAGCAGGGCCTGGCGCGTATCGGTTTCAACACTCTCAAGGCCCCTGTTAACCCAATCCACATAGGGTTGGCGGTCATACGCTTCGTTTAGCACCTGCCCGATGGCGGCGGTGGGTCTTTCTCCGGCCAGCACCCGGGTGGTGAGCCGGGCAAAAAATTCGGCGCTTTCGACAACCTGGCGGTTGTTATGGGTCAACGCAGTCTGGGCGCGTGCAGCCGAAATAAACGCAGCGTTGTCATGGCGGTAAAAACAGCATAGCGGTGCGATACGGGCCGCACCCGCCAGGTCGTCGGACCCCGAGCCGGCTTCAGAAGGCGATTTGCCGGCAGCGAAATTTTCAAGGGTTTCTTTGGTGGCAGTATCAAAATACCCGTCGTAGGATTGAAAAAAATTTCGCCAGTCGGCGGCAAAACGGTCCAGATCAAACCCTTGGTTTTCGGCCAGGGACCGGAGCAGCACCAGGGTTTGGTCTCCGTAATGGGTGAATTCTCCCAGATCCTTGGTTGGGTGATAGGTGGGTCTTTCGGGTTTTATATAATTTTGCACCCGTCCCCATTTTTTATCAATAACTCGGGTGTTGTATATCCAGTGCACCCCCAAGCTCAGGGCATCGGCCACGAAGGAGGCCATGACCATGGCTTTGGCTTTATCTGTCATTGCTTGTCTCCCTTTTTTAGTGTTACCGAATAATATGGGTCTTTTTATGGGATTTTCAATGCAGTTCAGAAGAAATGCGTGTTTGGCCTGAATGGAACTTTCAGTGAATTTAGCGCTATTGCGTGGTGAGAAGGCGGGCAGGGGCCGGATGCCTCAAGCCATACGGGGCTTTGGCCGGTTCAGGTCTTATCTTTTTGCTGGTATTGGTCCTGTACCGTTTTCATGACCTCATAGAGTTCATGCTCGTCGATAATTTTTTTTTCAATCAGCAGACGGATCAGCGCTTCAAGCTGAATAGTGCCGGAAATTACCAGTTTTTCAAAACCGGTAATTGGATCCGTATCGTCTCCTGACAGCACGGGCGGGTCTTTGAGCAACAGTGAGCGGCGCCGATCATTGCCGCTGCGTCGATCTTCACCCGGGTATTGTGACTTGATCCATCGGCGGTTGAGACCGGAGCGCCGGTCTTTGGGTCGGCTTTTAAAAGGATCGTTTGGATTTACCATGAAATACCATCATCTGAAACGCGTCGGTCAGTTTTTCACATTGGATTTTTTCATAAAATACCTTCCCAATGCAAAAAAGTCAATGAGCATCCCGATCTCAAAACTCCAGGCCCACCTCGGCGAACGGGCCGCTGAAATCGGCGCTGATTTCAATGTCCTTGTGGTCGATGTCGATTTTATCGTAACGATAACCGCCAGCGACAAATACCGGACCGAAGGGTTTCACCTTCAGTCTTCCGATCAGGCTGTAATAATAATCACCGCTGTACGCGATTCCACGTCCCTCGAATTCAAAACCCAACCAGGCCAGAGGCCGAAGCTGAAGGCCTGCATAAGCCATGGGAATCGGCAGCAGGTAACTTTCGGATTCTTTCAGGTTGTTATCTTTTTGATCAATTTCGGTCTTGAGATCCATTAACCGGACATTGATTCCCAGGTCGATATTGAGCACATCCGCGGTGGCGGTTTTCAGAAAGGGCAGACCGTAGTAAAGGGCCGCATCGAGGTGATCCATTCTTAATTTCGACTTGAACGGTACCTTGCCCTGAAACGTTTTGCCCCCAAATTTGAAATTGACATTTTTACTGCCGGATTCATCCCACTGCATGCGCGTGTACATCAGGTAAATGTTGGGAAACACAAAAGGCATGTCAATTTTAAGCCGGCCGGTGGGTTGCCATTCATCATTGTAATTCAGGTCGTTATTGAGATCCAGGTCATCGGCATGGGTCGTTTTGTCATAGGACATGGTTCCATCCGGCGACTGGTACCACGCACCACCGGCGATTTCCAGACCAAAAGCAAATGCCGCCGCCGGCAGGCACAGCAGCCCAATGTATCCAATAATCAGCAGAAGTTTTTTCATAATTTTCTCCCGGAGTGCATTATTGGTGAAAAAGAGTCAGTGAAGCATGAACAAACCATGATGTTTGAGGCTGAGTTGACCTTAATGTTGCAAAACATCAGAATGCAGCGGCCGGATAGGAAAAACTGCTTTTGAGACTCGAATCAAAGGCAGTACCAAATGCGGTTTGCGGCAACCCGGCTGTCATGACCTTTTGGTTTTAGATCCGTGGTTTTGCGTCACTGCATTTCGGCAGTTTTGCCCTTCACAAATAATATTATACAATCAATAATTTGAAATTGCAAATTTTGAGTGCATTTCCGGATAGTTCCCGTTGCCGGGTTTCGCTTTTCTGGGATTTTCTGGGGACATACTTAATTCCCCGCTTTCGGCTGGAAACAGGGCTGGCAACTGATTTTTATCAAAGAAAAAGGGGCTTCGAAAAATTTCCTAAGCCCCTGATTTTATTGTGGTAGCGGGGGCAGGATTTGAACCTACGACCTTCGGGTTATGAGCCTGCTTTTACCAGTTTTTACAAAAAAACCACAAAC
>JAOZPY010000050.1 GCA_029932495.1 Desulfobacterales bacterium | reverse complement strand
CAACATAAGTTCCCTTGAGCATCAACTGATCAACCGCCAGACAGCAGATGATCGACCTTGCCCGGGCAACCGCCCTCTGGCGACTCGAACTTAGAATTAAATTCACATCTATATTCATTCTGGCAGCGACGATGTCAACCAAGTGGTCTATATTAATACCTTTGGCCTGAATCGCGGTTTTTCGTTCATACGCCTCGTTGGCACTTTTCAACACCTTTTCAACAAATTCACTGCTCCCGAGGATACGCTCGTCACTGACAATCCGGGTTTCAGTGTCTCGAATGGCCTTTAGCTCCGACCATCCTCCAATCGATCGGATTAGGCCGCCTCCAACAAGCTCGGGTCTTCGTCCCTGATAGATGGCCTTTCGAACGAAACTTAAATAGGATTTTCTGGCTTTTTCAACCGATTCACCAAAACGCGCCAGCACATAATTCGTATCCTGCCAATCATGCTTGATCCGTCCCATTATCACAGAGTGACCGCTTCGAGCATAAGAATTCAGGGACATTAAATCCTTTACGATGCCTGCCCGAACTGGGTTCAAGTGAATATATCGGACCAACTCAAGAAGGTAGAGTTCCTCCTCGCATAAGAAAGATTTGTAGCGGTTTTGAAATAAATGGCCGTGACGTCGATGGCGCCGATTAAATTGCTGTGCATAGCCGGTCAGTAGGCGACGCATTACAGTAGAGATCGACGTCATTCCTGTCCTCAACAGAAAATGAGCATGATTGGGCATCAAAACCCATGCGAAACACGGTGTGGAGGATTCGCTCAGAATATTTGCCAGTCGCTCGATAAAGTTTTGGTAGTCTATAGAATCCTTGAAAATCGCTTTTCGCTCAATTCCCCTTATAACGATGTGATGAAGAGCTCCCGGCGCATCGATGCGTGCTTTTCGTGGCATACGCTTATAATTGCACCAACTATCGTATATGTCAATCTTTCACCCATGTCCCCTTCTTATTGGAAATTTGGAGAAAAAAAAGGGCTTGCGATTATCTCGTAAGCCCTTGTTTTTATTTGGCTCCCCAGCACGGACTCGAACCGCGGACCCGATGGTTAACAGCCATCTGCTCTGCCAACTGAGCTACTGGGGATCAATTTGAATCTGGTAAATTAATCAATCGTATCTTTTTTGTCAAGAATAAATTGCAGCTGATGCCTGCTTTTACGGCTTTGGATTGGCGATACTTTTCCGGGGCGCGTTCCGGGTGGATGATTGATCGGTCTGGCGGTTTGCCAGTTCCTTAAGCATCCAGTTCGGAGCTACCAGTGACGGTTCTATGCCTGCGGGCCGGGGCTGCCGAAACTGCTGATGTTGCTCCGGGAGTCAGTTGCAGCGCCGATTTCAGCGGGAATGGTGGTGATCGGCAGCGTTACGGTAAAGGTGGAGCCGGCGCCTTCCCGGCTGCTGACCCGGATGCGGCCGCCGTGCTTGCCGACAATACCCTGGGATACACACAGACCCAGGCCGGTGCCTTTGCCTTTGCCCTTGGTGGTAAAAAAAGGATCAAAAATGGAGTTGAGAATGTTGCACGGGATGCCGCTGCCGAAATCAATGATTTTAACGGCCAGGTAGTGGGGATCGTCAGCCGGCACGATAATGACCTGGATCTTGCTGCCCTTGGGGGAGGCGTCAATGGCATTCAAAATGAGGTTTAAAAAAACCTGTTCAAGCTGCTGGATGTCACCGTGGATCCGCGGCAGGTTGTCAGTGGCCTGAAGTTCGATTTTAATGCCGGACAGCTTGATCTGATTGGACGCCAGGTCGATGGTCTCCTGGAGTAGTTGCACCAGATCCAGGGGTTCGAGCTGGGAGCTGCTTTCCCGGGCAAAATCCAGCAGATTGCTGATAATTTTCTTGGAGCGTGCGGTTTCATTGACCACATCGGTGATCATTTCCTTGCGTTCCTCGTCGTCCAGGCTGTCATAGTCTTCAAGCAGCATATCGGCGGTCAGCGTGATGTTGTTCAAAGGGTTGTTCAGTTCGTGGGCCACCCCCGCCGTGAGCGTGCCCACCGCCCGCATTTTGTGGGATTGAATGAGAACAGCCTCGCGGTTTTCAAGTTCCTGGATCATATGATTAAAGGCCAGGGCCAGGTCCGTGAATTCATCGCGGTAGCCGCGGGCCGGGGTGATGGGCGTATAGTCCCCCGAGGCAATGCGCTGGGCGTAGTTTGAAAAACGCTTGATGGTCCGGAGAATGCGTGCGCCCAGAAAAAAAGCGTAGACGCCTAAAAAAATGAGCAGAAAGATCAGCGAGTAGATGGTGATATAGCGAGAATGGGCGATGGCGTCCGTCAAAGACTTTTTTTCGCGCTTGGTCAGGTCCTGACCGAGGGAAAGCAGTCGGTGACCGGATTCTCGCAGCTGCAACTCGATCTCATTTTTAACCCGCTGATAATCCGCCCCGCGCATGCCCTGTTGCTCGAGTTTTTCCAGCCGTTGCAGCAGGTCCCCATAAATTTTGATGTTTTGTAAAACTCGTGACTGACCGGCTTTTCCCATTACCTTGCCGATTTCTTCTGCGTTGCGGTTAAGAAGATCCTTGGCCTGGTAAATATTTTCCACCGCATCTTTGAGGTTCGTGCCGTAAAGAAAATAATTTTTTTCAAAGCGTCGGGTCTGATCGATCTGCACCACGTATTCATTGACGAGTTCGAGAAACCGCAGACGATTTTCCACGGAATACATGTTGACAACCAGTGCGACTGAGATACCGAGCACGAATAGAAAAATCAGAAAAAACCCCAGGTAGATTTGCAGATGCAGGCTGAAGCGGGGCCGTGCCAGCAGGGCTCGGTGGGCTTCTTCGGCAGCCCGGATGCGCTCATAACGACCGGCTACTTCCGGGTCCGGCCCCATCTGCGTATCGGCTTCCGCCACCTGTCTAGCCTCGTCCGGGCTATCATAAATTTGATTCATCGTCAGCTCCCGTTTCAAAGTCTACGGACAAATCCAGAGCTTCAGCGGCCCTGGCGATGACTCTTCTTAACTCATTGGGTTTGAAAGGCTTGGCGATAAAATCAAACGCGCCCTTTTCCATGGCTTTGCGGGCCAGGGACATCATCGCGTAACCGGTAATCATGATCACTTTTGTGCGCGGTGCTTTCTGCCGGACATGTTCCAGGATTTCGATGCCATCAATTTCATCCATGCGGATATCAGTGACCACGATATCAAAATTTTTCTGATCAATGCGCTCCAGGGCCTCGCGGGGATTTTCAAATACCTCCACATCGCATCCAATTTTAGTCAACGCCGGTTTTAAGCGTTTGCCCACAATGGGCTCATCATCAAGCAGCAGAACCTCTATGCGCTCAGGCATTTTTGCCTCCTTTGCTCCATGTTGACAGGGAAGGCTTTTTAAAGCGCTTTTCTTTTTTATGCTATATTGCGTTTAGCCCTTTTTTTGGCCTTTTTGACCGCTGCCCGGATTTCTCCAATGCGAAATGGCTTGGTAATAAAGTCATATGCGCCTTTGATCAGGGCTTCACGGGCACTTTCCAGCGTCCCGTAGCCGGTGATCACAATGACTTCACTGTCGGGGCATTTTTCTTTTACCTTTTCCAGAAACCCCATACCATCAACGCCTTCCATTTTTAAATCGGTGATAAAAACATCAAAGCAGGTTTCATCCAGTCGATTCAGTGCGCTGGCGCTGTCGGTAAACACTTCGACGCTGTAGCCGTCATCTTCCAGCTCCGGTTTCAGACGGTCGCCCACGATGGGTTCGTCATCTAAAATACAAACGGTGGTTTCTTTCATTTTCATCCTTCCTTGTAATTTCTGGGTTACTCCTTTTCAGGCGGTACAGCCTGGTTTATGAATTTTGCAAGATACCGTTCAATATCGGCATCATTTTTTAACAACACATCCAGCTGACGTGTAAAACCGATCAACCGGCCGATCAGGTGAAGGTTTTGACGGATCTGCCGGTCGGTCAAATCAATGGCCCGGGCATTTACCATATCCCCGTTTACATTGACTTTAAAGCCGGCCTTTTCAAGTATGTTTTTCAACAATGACGCTCTTCGGGAACGCCGGGTGATATCGGTCACTCCACCGGCAAAGCGAAAAGAAATATAATTGTTTTCCGGCTTGGGCCCCACTGCGGCCTCTACCACCGTAAAATGATAGCCCAGCGGCAGGCTTAAGTTGACATAATCGGCACCGAGCACGCCGAGGTTAACCCCTGGCAGACTATTGCCCATCACTTCAGAGCTCCGGGTCCGGGTCACACTGGACATCATGCCTTTAAAATCAACCGGTATGGGGTCCATATTCCAGGTGCCGGGGGAGCTCAAACCGGCCCAGATCTCCTGCATGGGCACGGACGTGATCTGATCAGGGCTGACATGGGTTTGCTGGGCGGCTTTCTGTGAAATTCCTCCCCCGAGATCAATCAGGATGAGATCTATGGGAATCTGCGATTTCAGGCGCTTGCCGCCGCGTTTGAGAAAGGCCCGCGGGTTGGATCCGGTCTGCAGCAATGCTTGAAACGCTTTTTCATGTATAAAACGCATAATATCGTGAAACGTTCGGCACCCCCTGGGAGTAAAGTTGGGCGCATTGGGGTCCGTCAGGTAAAGGGGGGCGATTTTTTTCAGAATTCTGCGCAGCACCTGAAATTCACGGGTGACTTCAAAAGCGGATTCCTCCAACAGTTGGTGGTGCAGCAATTCTTCGATACGGCCTTCATAAATGATGTTACGCTCCGCGTCCACGGTTACCAGTTGATCAGGCTCAAGCACCTGGGTGGCGATTTCCGTTCCTACAATCGTTGGGACCCTGAATTCACGGGCGACGGTGGCCATATGGCCGGTGGTGGTGCCGATATCGGTGATAATGGCGCTGGCCCGGGGGATAATCTCCGCCAGCCGCGGCGGTGCGTAGCGCGAAACCAGAACGGATCCAGCGGGAAATTGCGACAGGTCATCGTTTTCGGTGACAAGCCGGGCCGGGCCGGCGCCGATGCCCCGGTAGGCGATCATTCCTCTTTCCTCTAACAGCACCCGGTGTCGTTTTAAAACTTCACTGAGCTCGGGGCGCTGCACTCGCTTGGCTGGCTGTATTTTAAGCGGTCTGGCCTGCAATATCCACAGGCGTCCCCCCTCATCGAGGCTCCATTCCACATCCAGCGGTTTTTTAAAAAATCTTTCCAGGATCAATCCCGCTTCCACGATGGTTCTCGCTTCGAGTGGTGACAGGCATGGCTTGTCACGGAGCTTCCCGGGCACCTTGCGTGCCTGACCTGTTTTGAGCGGGGCCAGCATCCATTTTTTTGATCCGATTTTCTGCTGTGTGATCGCATGGGGGGTGTTGCGTGAAACATAAAAAGTGTCCACGGCCGCCTGCCCCTCCACAACGACCCGTCCCAATCCCCAGTTGCCGCTCAGAATACATTCCGGCCGATCCGGGTTGTTAGGATCCAGGGTATACAGAACCCCCGCTGTTCGGCTGGGCACCATGGCCTGGTACAAGACCGGCATGGCCATCTCCATCTGGAAGAGATTCATTTTCAGACGGTAGGACAGGCTGGCCGGATTGTAAAGACTTGCCAGCACCTTCTTGAATGCCGACAGCAATTCACCAAAGCGCACATTTAAAAAAGAATCATGCAGTCCGGCAAAACTCAGCTCCCCGTCTTCACCCACACCGCTGCTGCGAACAGAGAAGTAGCACCCCTCGACTTTTCCTTTACAGATTTTATTGGCTGCATTCAGGATTTCACGCCGAACGTTAGGGGGGATGTCCCCGCCAAGGATCATAAGCCCGATGGCAGTGGATACTGATTCAACGGATTTTTCTTCCTTTTTAAATGTTTCGATTAAAGAAGCGATTTTCTCGAAAAGATTGTTATAGGCCAGATAATCCCGAAAGCAGCCAATGGCTGCCACGAAACCCTCTGGAAAATCAATTTTCGGCAGGCTGACCATTCTGGACAGGTTATAGGCTTTGTAACCGACGGTGTCCTCCATACCCTCATCGATTTCGTTCAGATGATAGATTCGACGGGTCTCGCGGATAACCATCTGGCCCGAAAGCTCAATTTCCAGTTCCTTGGCCAGTTTTTCAATAGTGTCGTAGATTGCCAGAAACTGGTTGTTGGTTATAAAATTCAAATCATAGGCATTGGCCAGCACCAATTGCTTGAGTTTATGGACACTGTCGGTCAGGTATTTGCGGTCAAAAACAAAGTCGCCGCCCATCTTGCCGTCCATGTCTGCAATCAGTTCCATGGCGGCATTATTTTTATCGAGGATGTCCTGGAAGCGTTTAAACAGCTCGGCAAAGGGGATCTGCTCCCGGCCCCGGTGGCCTAAAAATTTTTTTAAGAGGTGGACTGGTTGCATATTGTCTAATGCTCAAATCAATGGGCTTCTGAGCGCCCGAAAAACAGCCCCATGACGGATCCCACGAAAAGCGCGATGACAACGCACAGTATACCATAGATGAGTTCTTTATTGTATGCCAACTCGTGAATGCTTTTGATGACGCCGACCTCCTCCACCTGAAAATGATGAACCGCGCGGTTCATTATCCGGTTGTCCTGCAGGACCGTCGTCGCAATTCGGTACTCACCGGGAATCGTGGAGGAAGGAAAATGAAAAGTAGCCTCAAACTTTTTTGTCTTCTGATTTTCCGTTACGTAATGGATCGCCGCTTCTTTTTGGCCATACAGGTGTTCGGAGCGCTTCAGTTTAATAAATTGCTCAAAGATCATTTTGTGGTCGAGATTTTCAGGCCGGATGGTGATGATCTGCTCCAGGTGCTCAACGCCGACTCCCAGCGACGGCAATTGGGCCCCCCATTTTTGCGTGCCGGGTAAAAGCAGAACATAGAGAAACGGCGCTTTTTCCAGCTCCACTTTACCGCGGTTCATCCAAAACGGTCCAACCCGGCCCTTGATATTGAATTTGGCATCTTTTGGCGGGCCAATGACTTCAATCATAATTTCTCCACCGGTCGGCAGCGTTCCGCAAAGCGTTATGTCCTGGCCGGCAAAAAAAGTTCCGATTCCCAGCTGGTTCGGCTTGATTTTAAATTCGCTGTTCTGTGCCGCATGGGCTGCAGAAGCAGTCAAAATAAGCAGAATCAAAAACCAGCCCGTGGTTTTTATTTTCTGATTCAGCATGGATTAATCACCTCCGTAGTAAGACAGCAGAAAGTGGGGATGCAGCAAAAGACCCACCAGCATTTTTACCATAACAATGAGAACGATGGTCGCCAGAAAAATTTTCAGTTGATCGCCTTTCAGCCGCCTGCTTAATTTGGCTCCGACCTGGGCGCCGATGGTCGAACCCACCAGCAGAAGAAGCGCCAGAACAAAATCAACGGTGCGGTTGGAATAAGCTTGCATGACCGTTACATTCATGCAGGTGAAAAGAATTTGAAACAAGCTGGTTCCCACCACAACGTGCATGGGCATTCGAAGCAGATATACCATGATGGGCACCATGATAAAGCCGCCGCCAACACCCATGATGGCCGCCAGGACGCCAACAAATCCTCCCAGCACCAGCGGGACGATGGGCGACAGGACAATGCCGGAGCGCTCAAAACGCGTCTGCAAAGGCAGCATGGAGATCAGCCGGGCATAAGCGGATTGTTTCTGTGCCGTGGGGCCGGTCTCCCTTTGTTTTGCCGTGCGCAGGCTTTGCAGGCTTTCGATAAACATGTAACTGCCCACCACCCCGAGCATCACCACGTAAGTGATTTGGATCAGAAAGTCGGCATTGCCCAGCTGGCGCAAAATTTTGATGATTTGTACCCCGCCGGTGCCTCCGATGACACCACCGATGAGCAGGTAGATGCCCATTTTAAAATCTACATTTCCCAGCCGGTAATGGGCGTAGGTGCCTGATGCGGAAGCTGCCACGATCTGGTTGGAATCAGAGGCAGCCGCCACCGTGGGCGGAATTCCAATCATAATCAGCAAAGGGGTCATGAGAAATCCGCCGCCGACCCCAAAAAGGCCGGACAGCAATCCGACAAGAAACCCCAGGCCGATGATTACCGGCAACAGGACGCTGTGTTGAGCGATCGGCAAATAGATGTGCAACATATCCACTCCTTTTTTTTCTAACACTCAAAGCCGAATTTGCTTTTGCCACCCAAACCCCGGCAAGGCTGTTTTGACTGCCCGATTGCAACAGCCGCATTAAACGTGCAAGATGCACTTGTCGGCCTGTCGGGGTTTGTCCTTCCCCGCCGGGGAGCATATAACCTCAGGGAGGGAACAAAAGCCGTATGGGAGCAGAAAGATTCATGCCATCCGTTCTCCGCAGGGGGGCGTGAGATCCTGATCGATCTTTGTATGGACTGGTAGCGTCACGGTAAAAATCGTCCCCCGCCCCGGCTTACTTTGCACCTGGATCTGTCCGCCGTGTTTTTTAATAATACCGTAGCTGACCGACAGACCCAGGCCGGTGCCCTTGCCGACGTCCTTGGTGGTAAAAAACGGGTCAAAAATATGGGGCAAAATGCTTTCATCAATTCCTGTCCCCGTATCTTCAACCTGCACTTTGACCTTGTTGCCATTTTCGCGTTGGGCCCGAATGGTCAGATTCCCGCCGCCTTCCATGGCATGCACGGCATTGGTGATCAGGTTTAAAAAAACCTGCTGCAGCCCCTGGTGGTTGCCGCTTATGCGGGGCAGGTTATCATCGATTTTGTCATGCACGGTCACATGGGACAACTTGATATGATTTTCGGCGATGCGCATCGTTTCGCGCAACAGGGCCGCCAGGTCGAACTCTTTGTGAACGGAAGTCTCCGCCCGGGAAAACTCAAGCAGATTTTTGACAATTTCACTGGCCCGCAGGGCCTGGTTGAGAATGTCCCCCATCAACTGCTCCTGCCTTTCGGTGGTCATTTCGCGTTTACTGTTGAGGACATCGGCGGTCAGCACAATGTTGTTGATCGGGTTATTCAATTCATGGGCGCAGCCGGAAACCAGGGTGCCCAGGGATGCGATTTTACGCGAATGAATCACCTGCTCTTCCCGGGATTCCAACTCCTGTACCATGCGGTTAAAGGCAGCCACCATATGGCCGGCCCGCCGTTCATTTTTGTTTCCATAGGGAATCGGGCTGAAATCGCCGTGGGCGACTTTTTGCATGGCTTTCTCTATCAACCCGAATGGCCGCACGACGTCGGCAATGATGATTTTAGCGCCAATTAGAAACAGCACCAGCATGGCACCCATAAAAATCAGTGGCCATTTGAGTGCATTTCCGGCGGCCCGGGAAACCCGCCGTCGTTGCATTTTCAGAAGGGTGTCTGCCGCAGCGACCACATCTTTGCCCGCGTTTCGCAGTTTTGTTTCGATACGTTCATTTGTGGTCAGGGCGGAAGGATTGCTGTATAATTTTTCAAATTTTTCGTATTCTTGCAGCGCTTTTCCCAACTGGGCAATATCGGATCCCAGAAATGATTTTTGGAATTGCATCGAAGCTTTTGAAAAAAGCTCACTTGCCTGCTGAAAATAAAAACGGTTGGACAGGAGGCTTTCCCGATCATGGTAGAGCAGGAAATTTTTTTCGTAGCGGCGGACTTCAAGAATCGTATTGTACAAATCTTCTGCGAGTTCGAGATTCACCAAGCGCTGATTGAGTTTGGTGATTTCAAAGTAGATAACAGGGATGTTCAGCAGGAAGATGGCAATGCCAAGATAGATGAAGAGCCTGAGTTTTAACTGCAAGGTGATCGTTGACATAAATCGACTCATAAATGGCTTGCGCTGGGCTATATAACGCCGGGTCCCGGCGGAAGGCAGCCATTGTTTTCCGCCGGGGCCGGTTAAACGGTTTTCCCCGGCGGTCAATTGCCGGCTGGATTGCCGGGGTTTTCCTGTTGCAACGCGTCCACGGCCTTTTCAATAGCCTGTCGCATTTCTTTGAGCTTGAAGGGCTTGGCAATAAAATCAAAGGCACCCTTGGCCAGTGATTCCCGGGCCACCTCCAGGGTGGCGTAACCGGTAATCATGATGACCTTGGTGCGGGCGCTTTTTTGCAGGACCAGTTCCAGGATTTCAATCCCGTCCATGTCGTCCATGCGAATATCGGTAACCACGATATCAAAAGTTTTTCCTTCGAGCCGCGAGACGGCCTCAAGCGGATTGACAAAGGTCTCGACATTGTGCCCCTCTTTTTCCAGCGTGGCCTTGAGCCGCTGGCCCACGATGGGCTCGTCGTCCAGGATTAATATTTTCAGTGGCATCATCATCTCCTTAATTGCAGGTGTCAGACATCAGGCCGTTTGGGTGGACACCGGCTTGACCACCCGCAGACTTTTCTGAATCCCCCTTCTTTGCCGGTAGGCGCGAATTACATGGTATAGGATCAGCAGGGTGCCGGTGATCCCGCTGGCAAACAGAAAAAACTTGCTGACCAGATTAAAATACTTGTCCCAGTGCGGGTCTATGGCCAGGTACCCCAGCTGACGCAGATACATGGGAATGGCAATGCCCCGGCTGAGCACACACAGTATGATAATCACGCTGGTTACCAGGCGGATGTACTTTTCGTTGACCACCTTGACGCCGTAAACTCCCAGGTAGATGCCCAGCAACGAGCCCAGGTACAGCAGCATGGTCAGGCGGATATCCACAAAGCCCTGAAAAGCATAGCTCAGGGCCCCATAAGCCCCCATGAACATGGCCAGATAGAGCTCGGTACCGGTGGCCACGGCCGTGGGCACGCCAAAGACATAGATCATGGAGGGAACCCCGATAAAGCCGCCCACCCCGATGGTGCCGGCCAGGTACCCGGTGGCCACGCCGACCGGCAGCAGAATCCAGACGCTGACCTTGGTATCGGCGACTTTAAAGTGGATCATGGGCGGTAAATTGAAGCGGGCCAGAAAGTCGGCGATTTTTCGCGAAGGACCGGAGCCTTCTTCCCCCTCTCCCGAAGGCCGGAGCACATCGCGCAACATGGACAGGGCCACGACCAGAAGGATGCAGACAAAAACCAGGCTGATATACAGGTTGGCCCCGGCCCCCTTGGCCGCTCCGTGACCGGCGCCCCCTTTAAAAAGAAAGCTGTTGATCCAGACCGCCAGCTGTATTCCTAAAATAGCGGTGACCAGCACACAGACTGCCAGGCGTTTGTCCACGTTGCCGGCCTCGCCGTGCTTGCGCGATCCCACCATGGCTTTGCCGAATTTATGGGTGATATTGCTGGCCACGGCCACGACACCCTCGACGCCCA
>JAOZPY010000512.1 GCA_029932495.1 Desulfobacterales bacterium | reverse complement strand
ATTTTTTCCTGGGTGTCCTGGCTGCAGGTAAACAGGTTTTCATCGGAAAACACCACGTGGGGCAGCCCGGCGGCATATTCTTTAACCCCCGGCACATCCACCACACCGCCGATATTAATGCCGCAATGACAGACAAAGACCCCGATGCGGGGTTCTTCGCCGCTCACGTCGAGCTCTTCGGGAATCTCCAGGGTCTTGATATCACGGCCACGGGCCGCGGCCACATCCGCACCGGCGGCACTGGCCGCCGCGCTGGCCTCGGTTACCGAATCCGGAATATCCTTGGGCCCTTGGAGAATGCCACAGGTGTACACTCCCGGGCGGGAGGTTTGCACCGGCGCAAAAGGATCGGTATCGACAAAGTTGTAGCGGTTCAAATCGATTTGAAGCCGTTTGGCCAGTTCCAACGTTGATTCAGAAACCTTCAAACCCACCGACAGCACCACCATGTCAAAGGTTTCCTCGGTCATTCGGCCGTTTTCGTCGGCAAACACCAGCCGAAGATCCTGGGTCTGGGCGTCACTGGCGATGGTATGCACCCGGGCCTTGACAAAGCGAACGCCCTCCCCGTCCTTGGCCCGGTTGTAATACTGTTCGTAATCTTTGCCAAAGGTGCGAATGTCCATGTAAAAAACGGCGCAATCCAGATCGCTGCCGGAGTGCTCTTTGGCAATCATGGCGTCTTTGATGGCATACATGCAGCACACCGACGAGCAGTAGCCGTTGCCGCACCGGTTAGTGTCCCGGGAGCCGACACATTGCAGCCAGGCGATTTTTTTGGGTTCTTTTTCATCGGAGGGTCGCACCAAATGCCCCATGGTCGGTCCCGTGGCACTTAAAATACGTTCGAATTCAAGGCTGGTCATCACGTTCGGGTTGCTGCCATAATGGTAAAATTCTTTCAGCTCCGACGGATCGTACGTGTCGCCGCCGGCTGAAAGAACCACCGAACCCACCTGTAATTGTCTTTCAACTTCCTGCTGGCTGTGATCAACGGCCCCGGCCAGGCAGGCCGTCACACACTGGTAGCACTCCGAGCAGATGCCGCAGCGCAGGCAGCGTTCAGCCTCTTTGCGGGCCTCGCTTTCATCGTAGCCGAAAGAGACTTCCAGAAAATTGCACTCCCGGGCTTGCGGGTCCAGGCAGCGAACCGGCGTTCTGGGTTTTTGCACCTCCTGGGAAATATCCGGTTTTTCATAGTCCCAATTTTTTTCCCGGCCCTCTTTCAAATCAACGCCGTTGATAAACCGACGCATACTCTCGGCGGCTTCCTTGCCGCAGGCAACGGCTTCCACCACCGATTTGGGGCCGTAAAACGCGTCACCACCGGCGAACACCCAGTCAATGGGTGTCTGCAGGGTGAGCGGATCGGCCTCCAGGCCGCCTGGGCGTGAAATAGCGATATTCTGCTCTTTGATATAGCTCAGATCGGTGCTCTGGCCGATGGAGATGATCACCGTGTCGCCGAAAATCGGCTGGCATTCGTTTTCATCATAGCGGGGATTGAAGCGCCCGTCTTCATCAAACACGGCCGTACAGGTTTTAAATTCGATGCCGGAAACCCGGCTGCTTTTGTCGATAAAAAACGCCTTGGGCCCGAAACTGTTAACCAGTTTGATATCGCTTTCCAGGGCTTCCTGGATTTCATACTCCCAGGCAGGCATCTCGTCGCGGCTTTCCAGGCAAACCAGGGTCACATTCTTGGCCCCCTTGCGCTTGGCAGTCAGTGCCACATCGATCGCCACGTTGCCCCCGCCGACGACGATGACATCCTCTCCAATGGGGACATCCTTCCCCAGGGCGCAGTCGCGTAAAAAATCCACCCCCTGCAAAACGCCGTCAATATCCTCATTTTCCACCCCCAGCCGGCGGCCTCCATGCAGGCCGATGGCCATGAACAGGGCCTCAAAACCATCCGCTTTGAGACTGTCCAGGGTGATATCCTTGCCAAAGGTGACCCCGGTTTTGATGGTAACGCCCATCTGTTCGATCACCTTGATCTCGTCTTCGAGAATATCCCGGGGAAGCCGGTATTCGGGGATCCCCACCCGCATCATGCCTCCGACAACCGGCAGCTTTTCAAAAACCGTCACCGGATAGCCGTCACGGGCCAGAAAATAAGCCGCCGCCAGCCCCGCCGGACCCGAGCCTACCACGGCCACTTTTTCACTGCGTGGTTCGGCCGTTTCGGGAATGAAGGTTTCGTCCCGGCCAAGTTCCCAGTCGGCCAGAAAACGGTGCAGCTCCCGGATGGCAAGGGGTTGGTCCACATCGTTGCGGGTGCAGATTTCTTCACACGGATGGTGGCATACCCGGCCGCAAATGCCGGGGAAGGGGTGCGCTTCTTTGAACAGCTCCAGCGCTTCGCGGTATCGGCCGTCATTGATCAGCGCGATATAGCCCTGGATGCTGACATGGGCGGGGCAGGTCGCCTTGCAGGGAGCCGTGCCGCGCTTGCTGATGCCAAAAGCCCCGGGAATTGCCTGGGGGTACTGCTTGTAAATTGCCTTGCGCTCCGACAGGCCCTCGTCATACTCGTTGGGCAAGGAGATGGGGCAGACCTTTTCGCACTCACCACAGCTGGTGCATTTTGATAGATCTACAAAACGGGGCTGCTGTTTGATGGTAGCCGTAAAATTGCCAGGCTTGCCTTTCAGGTCCAGCAGTTCGGTATTGGTCAACAGTTCGATGTTCAGGTGCCGGCCGACCTCGACCAGTTTGGGTGAGATCACTCACATGGCACAGTCATTGGTGGGAAAGGTCTTGTCCAGCTGGGACATCAACCCGCCAATGGCAGCCAGCTTTTCCACCAGGTAGACATAGTAGCCGGACTCTGCCAGATCCAGTGCTGCCTGCATCCCGCTGATCCCGCCACCGACGACCATAACAGATCCTACTGTCGTGTCATTGCTCATAGTGTTCTTGT
>JAOZPY010000511.1 GCA_029932495.1 Desulfobacterales bacterium | reverse complement strand
TTTTTCCTGCTCCCGGATATGATCATTGTTATGGTTAACCCAGTAGGGCAGTAAAACTGCTAATTTTTCGACATCTGTTCGCTGCGGGTTCTGGTTTTGCATCGGGTGGTTCCTTAATGGTTAAGCCATTAATTATGACGGAAATAAACCGTGTGCCGGGCGAGGATCAATCCGAATCCCCCTGATTGACTAAAACAAAGTGGCCTTCCATAAGATCTATGGTTTCAATACGCCCCTCTATGAATTGTTTTTCGCCGAACAAATTGATGAACCAGAATCCCCGGCCTTCGGCTTCGATGCGGGCGATATCCTTCATGAGTTCCTTTTGTTCATTTCCTGAATGCAGGTACACGGTGCTCAAGCACATGGGTTCCTCCTGTTGCCTTTATTTTGGACGTGTTTTCATCCAGATTCTGTAAAGTTTTTCACTACCTTGTTCAAAGCATTTGTATCCGGTGGAATCGACCTCTTCCACAAAAACCTCTCCCAGTTCTTTGCACTGCTCCAGCCAGTTTCGAAAATGCTCTCCACCACCAAAATAGACTTTTTCCCACTTGTTGCCCTGCTCATCAACCCGGTGCCTGACACGTTCTTCTTCCGCTATTCGCTGCTGGATGCTTTTTTTTGCATGTCGCTGAGTGACCATTTTTCTGCCCTTTTATGATCCGTGCCGGATCATAAGCCCAACGGTTATCCGCCCACGGTCAATTGCGGTTCAACCAACCCGGAACCTGTAAAATTACAGGAAAGTTGTATAACACGGCCCTGCCGTCCATGTAATGAGCATATGCTTATAATTTTAAAATGGTTCTTTCACTGGTTGTTGTCAAGGAAAAATTAGATAATCATCGAATATTTTAGGATGAAGATTCTTGGAAGCGGGGCTAGATCGACAAAACCCTTTTTAAATCAATGCCGTATTTTTTCATGCGGTTCCACACGGTCACGCGGTTAATGCCAAGGACGCGTGCGGCCTGGGACTGATTGCCGTTGGTTTGGCGCAGGGCGGCGATCAGTGCGGTTTTTTCCGCAGGTTCTTCCAGGCGGTATGTTGTCGGCAAGCGGTGCACGGAATCTGTCGATTGGACTATTGTTGATGGGATGGGCCCTGCCGTGCTCCCGTCCGGCAGGGATTCTATGATTTTTGGAGGCAGTTGATGAAGATCAATCAAGCCGCTTTCGGAGATGACGAAGGCAAATTCCAGGGCGCTTTTCAGCTCCCGGACATTTCCGGGCCAGGTATAGTCAATAAAGCGCTCCATGGCCGCCGCTGTCAGCCCGGATATTTGCTTTCCGGTCCTGGATCGCAGCCGGCGTATAAAGGTGTTGACCAGCAAGGGGATGTCCTCCAGGCGGTCCCTTAGCGGCGGCAGATGGACGGGAAAGACGTTGATGCGAAAAAAAAGATCCTCGCGAAATTGCTTACGGGCAATCAGTTCTTCAAGATTTTTATTGGTCGCTGTAATGATGCGCACATCCACCGAGATGGGTCGATGATCACCGACGTGTTCGAACTGTTTGGTCTCCAGAACCCTGAGCAGTTTGACCTGAAGGGACAGGGGGACATCTCCGATTTCGTCCAGGAAAATATCACCGCCGTCGGCAGCCTCAAAACGTCCCTGTCGATGGCGGTAAGCCCCGGTAAAGGCGCCTTTGATGTGGCCGAACAGTTCGCTTTCCAGCAACGCTTCGTTCAGGGCGGCACAGTTGAACTGAACAAAGGGGCCTTTTTTTCTGCGTCCCAGCTGGTGAATGGCCCGTGCCGCAAGTTCTTTGCCGGTGCCGCTTTCGCCGTAAATGATCACCGGCGCTTCACTGCCGGCCGCCTTTTGAATGATATCCAGCACCGTTTGCATGGCCGGGGATTTGCCGATAAGCCCGTGAAAGCCATCCTCTGCCTCCAGGCGCCGTGAAAGTTGTTCCACCTGCTGGTCCAGGCGGTCCAGTTCGGAAAGGTCCGTCAGGATTTCCACCGCTCCCAACGGCGCATCGTTGTCGTCTTTTAAAACGGCGGCGTTTTTAAGTGCCGGCACATAGGATCCTTTTTTGTTTAAAATATGGCAGCGGCATTTGATGACTTCGCCTTTTTCAAACAACCGGCACCACTTGTGCCCTGAGTCTTTCAGGGTGCCCTCACAGGCATCACACTGCAGCAAAGTGCACGGTCTGCCGATGACCTCGGCCGCCGTATATCCGGTCAGTTGTTCAAAGGCCTCATTTACAGAGACGATGGTGCCGTCAAGCCCTACCAGCATCAGCCCCTCGCTCATGGTGTTGACAATTTTTTTCCAGTAACGGTTGATTTCCCGTTCATGCATGTTGATAGACCCTCTAAACAAGTGTTTAATCGTTTAAACACCTGTTTAAATAACACGTGGGCTTTGGAGAATGCAAGGGAAACAATATTTTTTTTTAAATAAGAATAACAAAGAGTTGTAGAATAATTAACAGTGCTGCCAAACCAGGCATGACTGTTGCAGCGGTTGCTCACAAAATTCGGCAGTTAAACAGGTCTTCGCAGGTGCTACCATGCCTTCGAAATTAGAACTCAATTTGACCGGAATTGCATGGCCGGTGTGTTTGCTCAAGTTTAAGAGTGCGTTAAGCAGTCTGGGTGCCCACGATGTACTGGAGGTATTGGCCGGGGACCCGGATGTGGTCGACAATATACTCATGATCGTCAACCATTCAGCGGACAGGGTTGTGGATCAGCGCAAGGAGGGCGAAACATACCGGATAGCCATCGAAAAAAACGAAGGACGCGGTATGCCTTGAACGTATAACCACAACGACCATCCCGACCTGCGGGTTGGATGGTTTGAGCTTGCATCCCCGCCATGACGGGATTTGCAAGGCAGGAACCGACACAGCCATATTAATTAAAATCATCATTCAAGAGACGGGGAATCGCCATGCAAATAAATCGACGAC
>JAOZPY010000510.1 GCA_029932495.1 Desulfobacterales bacterium | reverse complement strand
AAACGCATATTGCGCTCAGTTTAGAGCAGGTTGCCCGAACTTTTTGAGAACTTACCTAACATAAAATTAACTAATTATAATTACATAAAAAATTCACCGCAAAGACCGCTGAGCGCGCTGAGAAAAAAAGAAACACATGTCGGCTGCACGGAAAAAAATTAGCATATGTTGTGTCTCTGCGCTCTGTGCGATTTCTTCGGTTTAAAAACTGGAGGGCAATACGAATGAGGGTTCGAAAAATTTTACCATCCGCTGCGGCATTCACAGCCGCGATTTGCATACTCGTTTTTAGCGGATGTGCATCCACCCCGCCAAAAAAACTAGTTACAAATGAAAAGCTGCTGGCGGCAGCCGGTTTTAGACGCTACCCCGCCGACACGCCGGCCAAACTCGCACGGCTTAAAAAACTGCCCCAGCAAAAGTTATTTGCCCGCGCAGAAGGTGGGGTTGAATACTATATTTACGCGGATGCCCAGCACTGCCAGTGCCTGTTCAAGGGGGGCCGGGAAGAATATGAGCACTACCAGCAGCTGGTGCTTGACAACCAGCTGGCACAAGACCGCCGGACCAGAGAAAAAAGGGAAAGGGCAAAGGAACTTGACTGGGGGAAATGGCGTTTTCGCGATGACTGGTGACAAAAACTGGACCTGCCGGGACCATTGTTTATTGCCTCACACAGAAATGGATTTAATCCGACATGCAGCTTAGCGGTCACCTGGAAGCCCTCATCCTTGTTGCGCACATCACCATCATCTGTGCGCTGTCCATACGGGTTATTATGAAACGCCGCCCGGTAGGCATATCGCTGGCCTGGCTCGTTCTAATTTTCATCTTGCCGCTGGCCGGCGCCTTATTGTATCTACTCATCGGAGAACGCCGTCTGGGTAAACACCGCGCCGCTCGTGCAGCAGCCCTGTTGGAACCTTATAAAAAATGGCACCAGGGCCTGCCCCATGAAAACTTCGTGGACGGGTCCAGCCTCACCCCGCCGGCTGTACCCATCTGCCGTCTGGCCAAAGCCGTCATCGGTATCCCGGCATTGGCCGGAAACCGGCTCCAGCTTCTCAACGGCGCCGAGTCCATCCTGCAAGCCATTATCGAGGATATTGACCGTGCACAATATACTTGCCATATGGAATTTTATATCTGGAACCAGGGCGGTATTGCAGATCAGGTTGCCGAAGCCCTGATCCGTGCCGCCGGCCGGGGGGTCACTTGCCGGGTCCTGGTGGATGCCGTGGGCAGTGCCCAGTTTCTGAAAAGTGAATTCCCAGCGCGGCTGCGCGAAAGCGGGGTTGAGCTGACGGCGGCGCTGCCGGTGAATCCCCTGCGGGCTGCTTTTGTTCGGCTCGATTTGCGGCTGCACCGTAAAATTGTGGTGATTGACGGCAAACTGGCCTACACCGGAAGCCTCAACTTGGTGGATCCGCGTTTTTTTAAACAGGAAGCCGGGGTCGGGCAGTGGATTGATGCCATGGTGCGTGTAGAAGGACCGGCGGTTGAGGTGCTGGGAGTTATTTTTTTATGGGACTGGGAGATCGAAACCGGTGTCGGCATCGAAACCCTGGAAAACTCCAGCAGCCTCAAAACACCGCCCCAGGCTGGAAAAGCAGTGGTCCAGGTTGTGCCTTCAGGCCCCGGTTACGAAGACCATGCCATTCACAGCCTGCTGTTGACAACTATATACGCCGCCCGTCGGGAGCTGATCATGACCAGCCCTTATTTCGTCCCCGATGAAGCCGTGCAGACGGCACTGCTTTCAGCGGCCCGATGCGGGGTGGCGGTCACCATTATTTTACCGGAAAAAATTGACTCCCTGCTGGTTCGTTACGCCTGCCGTTCATATTTCGACGAACTGCTGGCAGCAGGTGTCAAGATTCTGCGCTTCCAGGGGGGATTGTTGCACACCAAAAGCATCACCGTGGACGGCCAGCTGGCGCTGTTCGGAACCGTCAACCTGGATATGCGCAGCTTCTGGCTGGATTTTGAAGTCACCCTTTGCATCTATGATCTGGATTTCGGCGACCGCCTGCGGACATTGCAGTTGCAATATGCGGCTGACGCGGTAGCGGTGGACATTCGGTCCTGGCGCCGGCGAACAGCCTGGGAGCGCTTTTGCGAAAATGCCGCCCAACTGTTTGCCCCCCTTTTGTGACCTTAATAATAACGTACTTATGGACATTAAGATAAAGTAAGGAGCTTATATAATGATGCGACAGTTTTGCTTATTTTTAATGGTCGTCATGGTCGTATCGGGGTGTGTTGCAACCCAACCGACGCCCAGGTTTGATTTTCCCGCCGGCACCCGGGTGGGGATTATCAACCAGTTGGAATCCTATGCCATCCACCAGAACTTTTCGGAAGCCAGAATCCGCAATTTCAAAAAAACTGTGGCCGTCAGCTGGGATATCCCGGGTTACATGCAGTCCCTGTTGGCCCGGAGGCTGAAAAGTGACGCCCGTTATCAAGTGGTTCCCATCACCGGGACGAATCTGATTCCCCGGGTAATCGACCGCATATCCGGGCCGGCTGCGGTGATACCGGAAGCTGCCACTTCGCTGGAATCTGTGGCGGGCCAACATAACGTGGACATCATCATTATCATCAAAAGCTTCAGAGGGCCTACCGGTATTATGCTCGCCAAACACAGTTTTATGCTGGAGGGATACGGCCTGTTCACCCGCCAGTTTTTGTTTTTCGACCGTGCCTACGCCTATGCCAATCTGGCGGTGATTGTTTTCAAAACCAATCCGCTGGTATACATCGGTTCAGGCGAGCCCACCATCGATACGGGTGTTCTTGAAAACTTTGAACTGTCCGGCAATTTGAAAAATATTCCGCCCGCTGAAATGAACAAACTGGAACCGATCATCAAAAAATATGCCCGGCAAGCGGTAGAGAAGGCATTAAATTCCGCTCATCTTACTCATTAA
>JAOZPY010000509.1 GCA_029932495.1 Desulfobacterales bacterium | reverse complement strand
GTTGAGGTTTACTGTTTGCTCCGAGTTTACCAGGGCTTTTCAGTGTCGTTTTTTCCTTTTTGGTCTTCAAAAAGATATTGCATGATCCACGAACTTTCAGCACCTGATTCTTCCAACAGTCGTTTGATTTCCTCACGTTTTTCATCCCGGACGGATGCTTTTTTATTTTTCGTGGATGATTTACGGGCCGCCCATCGGACTTCGGCTGCTTTTTCACGGCAGGTTTTCATTTTGGCGTTGATTTCCGGGTTGTCCGTATCAATCAGGTAGTAGCGTTCAAAATAAGAAAGCGCTTTGGCCCATTTTTTTTTGGCAAAATAGCCTTCACCGCGCTGACGATAAAAGGCTTTCATTTGGGCGATGCGTTTGATGGCCAGTTTATGGGAAGGTGCCAGGGCCAATACCGCCTGATACAGCGCGTAGGCATTCTGGTTGACGGGTTTGAGGTACTGTCGGGCCTGAAAATGGGCCTCGGCTTCTTTTAACAGTTGTGCCAGGGTCTGATCCTGGCGCGACTGCTGCTGGTGGGCCAGCCAGATGCCTCGTATGGCTTTATGAGCTTCGTCAAAATAGATGCTGTCTTCTCTGATCGCTGCATATTGGTGCAGGGCCGCCTGGTATTTGCCGGCCGATTCCAGGCGACGACTCAGAGCCAGGCGGTAATAGTCCAGCAGATCCCAGAGCGGCTCGGATTCTTTGGCGGTACCATAGGCGGCCAGGTAATTGCGTAAATATTCCACCAACGATGCCAGGTCTTCCTGCTGGGCCTTTTGCCGGGTGATTTTCATGGTTGTGTGGGCCAGAAGCACCATGACTTCGTGGGTCTGTTCGGGCGACAGGTCGAGGTTTAAAAGGCCTGTGAGAGTTTTTTTGGCGGGCACCAGTCGCCCTTTTTTGATCTGTGCGGAAGCCGCCTTCAACTTCCAGGCCACCGTCAATGGTGTATAAGCCTGGGAAAAAGCCAGGTAGCAGCTCAGAATCAATATCATCCCCACCAGGACCCAGATTCCTCTGGAGGACTTTTTTTTATGGGCGACCGCCACCGGTTTTTTGGTATCCTGCTTGCGATCAGATAGAAAAGCCAGAGTGGCGGAACCGATTTTGAGTTGATCCCCGGCGTAAAGGCGTTTTTCAGCCACGGGGCGGTCATTTAAAAACAGCGGATTGGTGGTGCTAACATTTCTGACTACGAAGGTCCCGTTGCGTTTTTCAATCAAACAATGCTTGCGGGAAACCAGGGGGTCCATCAGGTTGAGATCAGCTTCCGTGGATCGCCCGATGATCATGCGTGGCTTGTTCAGCGGATAGATCGTGCTCTCACCGGAAGGCGTGGTTAAAACCAGGCGCGGACCCAGGTTGATTTCTTTGGTGGGTGTCAAGACCATGGTTTTGGCTTCGTGCGGAACCCCGGCCAATGGTTTTGCTGAATTTTTGATGACGTCGTCGGTCACGCTTATTGTATACCTATAAATGGATTTCGGCAAAAAGGACAGATGATTCACTTACAAGGCTAATATCGGCAAATTTTGGTCAGACTTTAATAGTAACTGCCCTGTTTTCGGTTTATTTTTATACCCGACTATTGTATAGCTGGCCGGAGGGTATTTTAAGCGCTTGAATCTTTTTTATCTTTTTTATCAGAATATTAGATAGCCTTTGGTGTGCAAATGGAACTTCCTGCCTGCGTGGAAAAAAGTCTGATTTACGGCATTGATCTGTTTTTTAAAATCTGGCCCCAGCCGGTGCCCGCAAAAAAGCGGCTGCAACAGTGCAAACTGGTTTCGCACCGCGGAGAGCATGATGCGCCCCACGGTGTTTTTGAAAATACCCTGGCGGCCTTCGACCGGGCGGTTGAACAGGGTGTATGGGGCATCGAGTTTGATGTGCGCTGGACCCGGGACCTGCACCCGGTGGTGATTCATGACCCGGATCTTAACCGGGTTTTCGGCCTGGATTTAAAAATAGTCGGGCTGACGCGGGCCGAACTGAAAGCCCGCTGTCCGGCGGTCCCGTCGCTGAGCGAGGTGATCGAAAGATACGGGCGCAAGCTGCACCTGATGATCGAAATAAAAACCGAACCTTACCCTGACTGCCAGCGGCAGAACGACATCTTCGCCGATTGTTTTTCTTCGCTTGTGCCCGGTCGCGATTATCACCTGATTTCCCTGGACCCTGGCATGCTGGAAATGATTACTTTCGTGTCCCCGTCGGCATTTATGGCTATTTCCACATTAAACCTGCGCCATCTCAGCGAGGTTGCCATCCGCCACAATTACGGCGCCATCGCCGGGCACTACCTGCTGGTCAATCGGAACGTCCTGGAAAAACACCACCGCAAGGGGCAAAAAGTGGGCACGGGCTATCCCCGTTCAAAAAGCTGCCTGTTTCGCGAAATCAACCGGGGGGTGGACTGGATATTTTCAAACAATGCCGGTCAGTTGCAACGGATTGTCAATCAACTGATCGTCACTGACGAGGTTTATAGGTAACATTGCCACTTCAAGTTACCCGCCTCGTTTTTTATTAAGCGATGTTCGAGATAACAGGACCTATAAAAAGCGATGTGAATTGGTCGGTGCCTGGTATTTTCTGGAAGCCGGTATGATGCTCAATAACTCCTTGCCTTCGCAGTGTCCCTTGTTTGGGATAAATGCCACTGACCTGATTGAAGTTCGCAGATGACAGGGTCGCGTCCCAAACAAGGGACACGCTGCTGAGACAAAGATTCATACCGGCTGGAAGAAAGTGGCAGGCGGCGGCCAATTTACACCTTGTATCTGGCCGCAGGAATCAATCGGTGGACAGAAACTGCGCCTGTTGCCGGCCCTTCTCTTCATCCACGAAATAAAACAAAACCGCGCCGACAAGAAAAAGAATCAGAATCGAGGCGATGCTCCAGCGCGAAGCAAGCCTGCCGACGGCCACCAACTGCT
>JAOZPY010000508.1 GCA_029932495.1 Desulfobacterales bacterium | reverse complement strand
TCACGGTGTTTAGAAATCTGGTCGATCAAGTGGCTGTATTGGCCGAGCTCCGTCAATTCGATGCTGCACGTCAGCAGCGTGTGATCTTCGAAGGCGAGTTTTTCACGGTAGAGCAAGTTTTCAAGGGATTTTTTTGAAGGGATAAATTCAAAGATATGAGCTTTGATTTCATTGTGGCCCAGCTGTTTTGCCGCGGCCACACGATGATTGCCATCTAAAACATAGTACTGGTTTTTAATCTGGTACAACTTAACGGGGGGCAGGGAATTGCCCTGGCGCAGGGCGTTTTTTATTTTTTCCAGGCGTTCGGCTGGTAGATGCGAACCGATGCGAAACTGTCGGTCGAAATCATGATATCGGCCAACGCTGCCGACAATGTGTTCCAGAGCGATTTCATGAACCCCTCGGTCCCTGGTTTCAAAGGCTTTTTCCCGGCGCTGGTCTTCCCGGAAGGATTTTGCTCTTTGCGCTTTCGATTCCAGGCCCACAGGCAGGCCGAATTTATTGAGCAGGGCGCTGAGGCGGGATCTGCAAAACATGGTACCCATAGGTGTTCACCACTCGTGTGCGGCCAACCATCGTCACGCGCTGGGACGGGTCCGCGAAACTGGCATGAATATGTCCGTGAATAAAATAGCGCGGTGAATAGCGGTCAATCAACCAGCGAAAACTTTTAAATCCCCGATGGCACCGATCGGGTGCATCGTGGATATGGCGCGGCGGTGCATGGGTGATGATTATATCAATGCCGCCGCTGAGCCAGAACCTGGGCAGCAGCCGCCATATCCGCCAGCGCATCTCCCGTTCGGTATACTGCATGGGGCCGCCATTATACCAGCGCGAGCCTTCCAACCCCAGAATGGCGATTCCCTGAAAATGGACCAACCGGGCATTCACATCCAGGCAGCCCTGCGGGGGTTTTGTGTCATAACGAATATCGTGATTGCCGCGCACATAGAAAAGCGGCGCATTTAATTTGTCGAGCAAAAATGACAGGTATTCCGGGGGCAGATCGCCGCAAGACAGAATCAGGTCGATGCCCTCAAATTGTCGCTGATCAAACCGATCGTACAACACCGGTTTCACCTGATCTGAAACCGTCAGAATTTTCATTTCAACCTGGCAATGATTTGTTGTGAAAAAATCACACCCAAATTTGAACCATCCTGCGGGCGCGAACCCCGCAGTCTGCTGCAGGCAATCTTCAATTATAGAATATGGTCAAGAAACTGCCGGGTGCTCTCATGGGCGGGGGTTTCCATAATTTTTTCCGGCGGGCCTTCTTCGATGATCACCCCGTCACCCAGGAAAATAATGCGGTCGGCCACTTCCCGGGCAAAACTCATTTCATGGGTGACTACCAGCATTGTCATGCCTTCCTCGGCAAGTTTTTTCATGACGCTCAGAACTTCACCAATCAATTCGGGATCCAGGGCGGACGTGGGTTCATCAAAAAGCATGATCTTCGGCTCCATGGCCAGCGAGCGTGCAATGGCTACCCGCTGTTTCTGGCCTCCGGACAGTTGGTCGGGATAAGCGTCTTTTTTTTCGATCATGCCCACCCAGCGCAAAAGCTCCTCCGCCTTGGCGATGGCGGTATTGCGATCCTGTTTTTTTACCACCACCGGCCCCTCGATGACATTTTCGATAATCGTGCGATGGGGGAAAAGATTGAATTCCTGAAAAACCATCCCCATGTGGGTGCGGATCTCAATGATTCTCTTCTTGACCTCGGACGTGCGTTTTTTCCCGATAGGCAGTTCAATGCCGTCGATGAGTACATGGCCGGACTGGGGTTCTTCGAGCATGTTCAGGCACCGGAGCAACGTACTTTTGCCGGAACCACTGCGTCCGATAATGACCACCACTTCGCCGGGCATCACCTGGGTGGTGATGCCATCGAGAACCAGCAACTGCTGGAAGTATTTTTTGAGGTTTTCGATGGTAATAATCGGTTGCATCGGTGCTATCCCCATCAGTGGGTCAGGGTCCCTATTCTGCGGGTCCCTTTTGAGAGACGATTTTCGAGCCGGGACTGAAAATACTGGAAAAAGATGGTCACCAGCCAATAAAATAGTGCGGCGATAATCAGGGTTTCCATGTTGCGAAAATTTTGTCTGCCGACCTTAATGGCCCTGAAAAACAGCTCCCACACCCCCAGAAAGCTGACCAGTGCCGAATCCTTAAGCATGGCGATGAATTCATTGCCCGTCGGCGGTACGACCAGCCGCAGGGCCTGGGGTAAAACCACGCGTTTCATCATCTGGGTATAGGTCATGCCCAGGGAATGGGCGGCCTCGATCTGCCCGCGTCCGATGGACTGGATGCCGGCCCGGAATATTTCAGTCATATAGGCCCCATAATTGACCCCCAGGGCGATAATGCCGGCCGGAACGGCGTTGATGACAATACCCATTTGAGGCAGACCGAGGTAGATCACGAATATTTGAACAATCAGCGGCGTTCCCCGGATGATGGAGATATAAAAGGTTGCCGCTCCGTAAAAAACCGGGTTTCTGGACAGTCGGCCCAGGGCCCCGAAAAGCGCCAGAATACAGGCAAAGACAATGGAAAAAAGCGAAACATAAATGGTCGTGCCGATGCCGCGCATGATAAACGGCAGGTATTTCAGCATGAAACCGAAGTCAAGGTTAAAGCGTTTGAAAATATAGAGCAGCACCGCAAAGATAACCACCCAGACCAAAGCGACCCGGAAGATGAATTTTTTCCGGGCCGCTTCAGCCACTTCGATGTGTTTGAGCTTAATTCCGGTGTGCTCCGGATCTTGCGCCCTGGGTTTAGGATTGTCTGGGGTTGTCATGGGGTGCCCTTTTTAAACCCCAACGTTGCATAAACAACTTCGCAGCATTAAGGTAAACTAAGGTTAAAAATAGCATCATTTGATTTTATCAAATATGAGAAGGATTCAATTTATTA
>JAOZPY010000507.1 GCA_029932495.1 Desulfobacterales bacterium | reverse complement strand
ATTATACTGCACTGGCCCCTCCGTCCACCAGCAGGGTCTGGCCGGTGATAAAATCTGCGGCCGGCGAGCACAGAAACAGCACCGGCAGCGCGATGTCTGTGGTTTCAGCGATTCTCCCCAAAGGAATGGTCTTGACAATCTGTTTGTAAAAATCCTCGTTTGACCAGAACGGTTGACTGAATTTGGTCTTGACCATGCCGGGGGCCACGGCATTGACCTGGATGTTAAAGGCCGCCAGTTCCTGGGCCAGGACTTTGGTCATCATTTCAATACCGGCCTTGGCCACACCGTAAATTCCCATAAACGGGGCCGAGCGCCGGGCGGCAATGGAGGAGATGCTCACGATTTTTCCGTTTTTCTGGGCCCGCATGATCTGGCCGGCTTTGCGGGAGCACAGGAAGGTGCCGGTCAGATTGCTTTCAATGATTTTATTCCAGAGTCCGGGATCGGCATCCACCAGCCCGGTGGCAATGTTCATTCCGACATTGTTGATCAAGGCATCCACCCGGCCGTATGCTTGGACAGCTGTATCAAAAAGCCGGTCGACTTCGTCATCTTTAGCAATATGAGCCTGGACGGTTGTCAAACGGTCCGGGGTATTTAAGCGGTCGGCGGTTTCATCCAGGCCTTCTTTTTTCCGGCCGCAGATAACGACTTTTGCCTGTTGTTCCAGCAGCATGCGAGTGATTTCGAACCCGATGCCCCTGCTGCCGCCGGTAACCACGAAAACTTGGTTTTCAAGATCGAATGCTAATTTCCCCATGGTGGTCTCCTTTCAATTATGCCCAGTTGCTGTGAGCGGTTTAGCATAACCGGAAATATCAGAGTATGCAAATTGAAACTGACGGTGGTGTTACTCGATAAACAGTTTTTGGCCCGGATAGATTTTGCTGCCGGGATAAAGCTGGTTCAGATATAAAAGCCGTTGCAGTGCCATTTTGTGACGTTTGGCAATCAGAAAGGGGCTGTCACCCGGTTTGACTTCATAGGTACTCAAGCCGTTGACGGGTGGCGGTGTGCTTTTCCCGGGAAAAATCGTCAAAACCTGGCCTTTGTACAGGGTGCTGGAGGACAGGTTGTTGAGCTGCTGAATTTTGCTGGTTGTCGTGCCGTATTGTTTGGCAATGATATACAGCGAATCGCCCTTGCGGACGATATGCGTGATCGGGCGGCCGTTTTTCTTTTTGGGGGGGATACTCGGAGCGGTGTAAATATAGCCGCGCCGGGGAATTTTAATGAGTTTTCCGGCGACAATAAAATTAGAACGGCGCAGATTGTTTGCCCGCATGATCCGTTTGACGCTGGTGCGGTATCGACGGGCGATCACCGAAAGCGTCTCTCCGTGTCGGACCCGGTGGTAGACGAATGCTCTTTGGGGCGGATGAGAGACCGGAATTTGATCTACTTTGGCCAGCAGCACATCGGCGCTGCCCGGCGGTATTTTAAGCTGGTAATTTTCGGCGGGAAGGATGCGGTAACGAAGTTCCGGGTTTAATTCTTCCAGGATTTTTTCGTCGATCCCTATGGCTCTGGCCACACTGCGCAGGTGGATCTGCCGGTTGAGCGTAACGGATTCATATTGCAGCGGGGGGTCCACACTGATTTCATCGAATCCGTATTGTTCGAGGTTGTTAATGATATGAACGGTGGCCAGAAACCTGGGAACATAGCGTGCGGTTTCCCGCGGCAGCCGTTCGTAAAGGTCCCAGAAGTTGTCAAGGTAGTTGATATTCTGATTGCGGATAACTTTCAGCACTCTGCCTTCACCACAATTATAGGCCGCTAGAACCGTTGACCAGTCGCCGAAGATCTGATGCAGTTCCTTGAGATATTCAATGGCGGCCTGGGTGGATTTTTCGGGGTCCATGCGTTCATCAATGAATTTGTCACGGTTGAGGCTGAATTTATACCCTGTCGATGGAATGAACTGCCACAAACCCAGGGCTCTGGAGCGTGAAAGGGCCTTTACCTTGTACCCGCTTTCAATCAAAGGCAGCCAGGACAATTCCTTTGGCAGTCCGGCTTTTTCCAGGGCGCTGACAATCCGGGCACGGTATCGACCCGAACGCCGGTAGGCCGCGATGAAAAACTGCCTTTCCGAGCCGGTGGTAAAGCGTTTGATTTCGGCCTGAACATGCTGGTTGATGACAACCGGAATGGCATTGTGGCTGCCGTTAATGACGATGTTGCGGGAAGCATAAATTTCAAGAATGCGTTTTGAAATCGTAAAGCGCAGGTCTTCTTTTTGCTGAATGAGCTTGGGCTGATCGTTGGTGTCAACACTCAATATAAGGGCATAGGCCCGATCCAGCGCTTCCAGGGCATTTTCAAGCTCACCCTTTTGCCAGAAATCCTGTGAAACCTGACATAATTCGAGTGCTTCATCCAAGTCCGTCTGGATTTTTTGTTCACGAAAAGGGTCGTTTTCCATCCCGAGAATATTTTTTTCAAAATTTTCAGTGTGCTGCTGTGCAGCAACCATTTCGCTCCCATCGCCGTTTTGCCCATCGCGTAAAGCGGCGTCCATATCTGTTTGCGCTGCCGCCGATGAATTCATGTCGATGTCAGCGGCGGTGGTATTCTCGGCCGAATGTTCATTCGGATAATTTTTTTCGGAAGATCTCACCCGGGTTGACTGGGTCGAGGTGCTGTTTAGCGGATCGGTAAGGTCGGTTTTTATCAATGTGCAGCCGCTGATTAAAAATACCAGCAGTACGGGATACAATAAGTCGCGTCGCTTCATCGGTTCAATTCCTCAAGGCTTCTACAGTCGTGGTTACGGTATTAAAATCAGGGTTCATGGCGGTTTGTTTTGTTCCCATTTTGACTTAACCAAATATAGCTAAAATTGTCAAGGAGTTATCCTCTTTTTTTGTAACCTCTCAAAAAATTGTGGTCCGCCCGCGCAAGATGCATTTTGGCCTCGCTTTCTGTGCA
>JAOZPY010000506.1 GCA_029932495.1 Desulfobacterales bacterium | reverse complement strand
TGGCCGTCACCATCAGTATGGCTGAAATTGTGACCCGGGTATTTTTCAAGGTATCTTTTGACCTCTTTTTTGATTTTTCCGTCTGGATCACGGTCTGGGCATTGCTGTTGATAACAGGCCTTTTACTTCCGGAGGGAGGACATTTATCCATCGATTTTTTCAGAAACAAGTTCTCCGGCAAACCCCGCTGGCTGATAGAAGCTTCACTTGGCTCGATTACCCTGGCATGGGGCGCCTTGGTTACCTGGGGCGCCATCCGATTTTTACAACAGCTTTATGATCGCAAATCCGTCTTCCCTAGATATTTTGCTATTCCCATGTGGATGGTTGAACTGTGCGTGCCCATCGGCATGTTCATTTTTTCCGTCTATGCGGTGATTGGTTTGGTTAAAGCGATCCGGAAGAAATGGTAGGCGTTTGAAAGGACCCCAAAGATGGAACTGATGGATTATACCGGACTGGCGCTGATGGTCCTGCTGTTTCTGTTAGGCTCTCCGCTTGCAGTGGCGTTCAGTGTCGGATCAATATTCATTCTGATATTTTCCATGGGGTTTCCGGTTCCCAATATTGCCCAGCTGTTTTTTTCAACGATTAACTCTTATAGCCTGCTGGCGATGCCGTTTTTTATTTTGGCCGGCAATCTGATACTCCGAAGCGGAGGGATGATCCCTTTACGGAATTTCATGAATGCCATGGTGGGCCACTGGCCGGGCGGTATGGCGGTGGCCACAATCATTTTCGCGGCCTTTCTGGGTTCCATTTCCGGCTCAGCCGCTGCATGCCTGGCGATTATCGGTACCGTGGTTGTGCCGATCCTGGTGAAATCCGGCTATGACCGGCCATTTGCCTCGGGGATGACGGTCTGCGCCGCCGAACTGGGCATGCTGATCCCACCGAGTCTGTTCTTCATTATTTTCGGGGCCTTTAACCGGGTTTCGATCGCCGACCTGTTTATGGCCGGTGTCGGACCCGGGTTTCTCAGCGCCTTACTAATGTGCATTGTAGCGGTGGTCATCTCGAAGCGCCGAAAATATGCAACCCGCAAACGGGCTTCCTGGCTGGAAAGGCGCCAAACCCTTGTCAGCGTGATCCCGCTTTTGCTGATGCCCTTTGTGGTTCTGGGTGGAATCTACACCGGCATTTTCAGCCCGACCCAGGCGGCTTCCGTGTCGGTATATTACGCGATTGTGATCGGCGTCTTCTTTTACAAAAAACTCACCTGGAATGGATTTATGGAATCCCTGGTGGATAGCGTCAAGCTTTCCAGCATGATTTACCTGATGTTTATCGGCGGCGACCTGTTCGGCAAAGTTCTTGGCTACGTGGGGCTGCCCCAGATGATATCCGAATGGATCGTTAATATGCAACTGGGCCCCATGGGTTTTCTGCTGGTAGTGGAAATTCTGCTGCTGGCAATGGGCTTTTTCTTTTCCAGCATTCCCATGGTCATCATTGTGTTGCCGTTGTTTATGCCCACCGTGATGGAGCTGGGCATCGATCCTGTTTTTTACGGCTGTCTTTCCATCTTTTGCTCGCTGATCGGAGAAATCACGCCGCCCATCGGCCCGCAACTGTGGATCGCAGCCCCCATCTGCAATGAAAAAATGGGCAACATCGCCCGGGAGGCCTGGCCGTTTTTAGGCGCCCAGGTGCTGGCGTTGTTTCTAACGACATTTATTCCAGGCATCGCCATGTTTTTAGTCCATCTGATGAGATAAAAACGACATGCAGTACGGGGATATCGGTATTGAACTGGAGACCAAAATCTTAAAGTAAAGACAAAGCCGCGATGATGGAAAATGATCCTTTACTGACTGGAAAATTAAACCGGATCCTGAGGTCGGTGGCCCTTGAAAAAACCGACCGCACGCCGGTGGTGCTGGAATATGCCGGGTTTGCCGACTATCTGCCGCCCCGAAGAAAATCGTTGGATGTTCAATCCGCCTGGCGTCAGGAGGGGGTGCCGGTGTTAAGCGGCGGCGATGTCACCACCCCGTTTGAACTGCTCTGCGGCTCGCGCTCACTGGCGGAATTTGCCATTGACCTGATTGAAATCCCGGAAAAAATCAGCGCCGCAATGGATGCCATGGTCCCCCACCTAGCAGGCAGCGGTCTGCGGCGGGCAAAAAGGCACGGCTATCCCCTGGTCTGGGTCGGCGGCTGGCGCACGGCCCCGTCTATGCTGTCACCGGATATGTGGCGGCGTTTTGTCTGGCCCTATTTCAAACGAATCGTCTGTGAAGTGGTGGATGCCGGCTTAATCGCTTTGCTCCATCTCGATTCAAACTGGACCCGTGAACTTGAATGCTTCAAGGAGCTACCAAGGGGCAGATGTATCATGGCCCTTGATGGCGAAACCGATATATTTAAGGCCAAAGAAATATTGGAAGATCATATGTGCATTATGGGCGATGTGCCGGCATCCATGCTGTATTTAGATACACCGGATATTGTCTACGATTATTGCACCAAACTGATTCGAGGACTTGGACCGACCGGCTTTATCCTGCAATCGGGCTGTGACATTCCGGCCAACGCCAAACTTGAAAATGTCAAGGCCATGGTATCGGCCGCTTTAGATAGTTAAGCCGGTGTGATAGTTCGAGGGATCAAATGAAACACTTTATAATAAAGGATGATGGCTATGATTAAAGGAATCGGTCACCTGGGGATTTTTGTAAAAGACATTGAAGAAAGTTTAAATGCTTTGTCCAAATTCGTTGAATTTGAGAGCCCAACAATCAAAGAGTCCCCGGAAATGGGTGTCAAGGCTACCGTTGTTGATGTAAACGGCATCGGGCTGGAGCTTATCCAAGATTACAGCGGAGAAGGCGGCCTGGCACAACTGGTCAGTGAAAAGGGGGATATAATTCATCACTTTTGTCTGCTCACGGACAATATCGAAGAGGACCTTGAAAGTCTGAAGCAGCGCGGGGTAG
>JAOZPY010000505.1 GCA_029932495.1 Desulfobacterales bacterium | reverse complement strand
GTATGTTTTGCGGCATTGCCGGGCGATGTCCACCTGGTCGCAGGGCGGATAGAAATGGGTCAGCACCAGTTTTTTAACCCCGGCCCGGGTGGCGATCTCTCCGGCCAGCGAGGGGGTCAGGTGCCCGGGCACCCGCATATCATCCGGCAGGGCCGATTCACAGATCAGAAGATCCGCATCCCTGGCCAGCTCGATAAGATCTTCGCTGAAATCGGTGTCGCCGCTGTAAACCACCGCACATCCAGCGGCGTTGGTCACGCGAAAAGCAATGCTTTCTTCATTGTGCGCCACCGGAGCGGATTTAACCTCTACATCACCCAGGCGATGGACATCCGGGGTGCGATTGTCCAACTCCACGATATTGACAATCCCCGGCGGCAGCAGAATCCATTTTCCGTAAACCGCTTCCAGTCCCCGGAAAAATTTGTTAAACCCACGCCCGGCGACAATGGACAGTGGCTGCTGCCGGGCGGCTTCGTCCGGGTACTTGGTGGCGAACAATAGCGGTACCAGCTCGGCGGTATGATCCGGATGCAGATGGCTGTATAAAATGCCGGTCAGCTCGAAAATGGTGGAACCGGCTTCCAGCAGCCGGTGCATGGTGCCCGGGCCGGAATCGAACAGCAACACGGCGTTGCCGGTTTGCATCAGCACCGCGCAGGAACTGCGCTTCAAAGAGGGCACACAGGTTCCTGATCCGAGGATGGTCACCCGTATGGTTGATCGGGGCATGGACATGGCTTGCAGGCCCTATTTTTTATCTGCTGGCTTTTCCACGCGACGGATCAGCCAGCGGGCAACTTTTTTTTCATCCTTAAAATCAATATCATCCGATATATCACTTAGCACCATTTCAGCCCGGGCCATATTTTTGTGGCCTCCCGCCGATCCGAACTGACCGAAACTTTTTTTAGCCACGGTACCGGCGTTTTTGCGAATACCGTCGTTGCGGAAAATGACAATGAGTTTGTTTTCGTGGATGCCGGAGACGATGCTCCATGTCATGGAGCTGATGCGCATGAAAAAATCAGCAATAATCACACATACATCCGGATTGGCCACCGGGCCCAGGTGGACGAAAACCCTGCTTTTGCGAAGCCGCATGGCCGAAAGAGCGATTTTGAAATACTTGAGAAAATCAAGGCGCAAATCCGCCTGCTCGATTTTGCGGGCCAGATGGATGTTCGTATACCGGAACAGAAACTGAAAGGCGCGTACGTCCTCGATGGTCGTCTGTCCCTTGAAGTCGTCAGTGTCGGCCTTGATGGCCAGAAAAAGCCCGGTGGCCAGCTTGACCGAAGGCTTGATTTTGGCGGCCCGCAGGTATTCCGTTAAAATGGCGGCATTGGACCCGTAATGGGGCCGGATATCTAAAAATGGGGCTTGAACCTCGGTGTCCGGATGATGGTCGATGATGACATCCGGAGACAACTGGGCCAGCAGTTCATGATGATTCGGCTGGGAGTCCACCATGACGATTTTGTCAAACTGGTCGGGACGGGTCTGGCCGATGGGCACCAGGCTGACGCCCAGCAGCCGGATCATCGCCAGGTTGTCCGGACGCTTGATGGTGTTCACCAGGCAGATAACCACATTGGAGACCTTGCGCCACAGCAGGCGCCGGACGGCCATGGCACTGGCAATGGCGTCCGGATCGGCATTGATGGCCACCAGCACCTGGTCGTTGCCTGAAAACTGTTCATAAAAGCGGCGCAATTTTTCTGCAGTTGAAAGCGACATGATATCCGCCCCCCGAGTTTAAAAATGCGATATTACGATGGCTGTAATGATATTACAATAAAATTTTATCGCACCGACTGCTGCTTTCCGTTGTCGGGCGCTCTGTCACTAAAAAGCCCGGCTCATGGGATGAGCCGGGCTCTGGTTGCAGGATCAATCTGTTCAGGCCGTGCGGAAAGCCAGCCGGTCGCCGTCGACATCGACGGTGACCCGGCTGCCTTCGGCAATGGCGCCTTTCAGGATTTCCATGGACAGCGGGTTTTCAATATATTGCTGGATGACCCGTTTCAGCGGGCGGGCCCCGTAAACGGGATCAAACCCCCTGTCGGCGATAAACGCCTTGGCCGCGTCGGACAAAACCAGTTCGATGTGGTTTTTCGCCAGCCGCTCGGCCAGTTTGTCCACCTGGATTGCCACGATTTGCACCAGTTGTTCGCTATCCAGGTTGTGAAAGATGATGGTTTCATCGATCCGGTTTAAAAATTCGGGCTTGAACTGGGCCCGCAGCGCTTCGGTGACCCGTCTTTCCAGTTCGGCGCGCTGGTCCGGGCGGGACAATTCCTGGATCCACTGGCTGCCGACGTTGGAGGTCATGATGATGATGGTGTTCGAAAAATCCACCGTGCGTCCATGGCCGTCGGTCATGCGGCCGTCATCGAGGATCTGCAGCAGTACGTTGAAGACCTCCGGGTGGGCCTTTTCGATTTCGTCGAAAAGCACCACCGAGTACGGCCGCCGCCGGACGGCCTCGGTCAGGTAGCCGCCTTCCTCGTAGCCCACGTAGCCCGGGGGAGCGCCGATCAGCCGCGCGACGGCATGCTTTTCCATGTATTCGGACATGTCGATGCGCACCATGGCCTGTTCGCTGTCGAACATGAATTCGGCCAGGGCCTTGGCCAGCTCGGTTTTGCCCACACCGGTGGGCCCCATGAAGATGAACGATCCGATGGGCCGGTTGGGATCCTGCAGGCCCGAGCGGGCCCGGCGCACGGCATTGGCCACCGCCGCGACCGCCTCATCCTGGCCGATCACCCTGGCATGCAGGCGCTCTTCCATGCGCACCAGTTTTTCCCGTTCGCCTTCGAGCATTTTGCTGACCGGGATGCCGGTCCAGCGGGAGATGACCTCGGCAACGTCTTCGTCATCGACTTCTTCCTTGAGCATTTTGCTGTCTTGCTGCAGCTCGGCCAGCCGCTGGTTGGCCT
>JAOZPY010000049.1 GCA_029932495.1 Desulfobacterales bacterium | reverse complement strand
CCCGTCAGCTGTCCTGATTCAAACTTCAGGTAGACGGGCTTACAATTCCGGTGCACGGCGCTGGAAAGGCTGTAGGCCTTGTCAGCGCCGCCTGCCGGGCATACCCCGGTTGGTCCGCTTCACGCTGTCGAATCGCCGGAAATTGTCCGCCTTTTGGCAATTGCGCAGCCATCATCCACGCCTTTTACCGCCTTCGGCAATCATTGTGCCCTTGCAGAAACGATTGTATGACCGGAAAGCCGAATGAGTATGCCGCAACGCAGCCGATATCTTACAAAAATAGCCGACGATACGCGGCATTTTTTTCGCAGTCCCGGACTGGTTACCGTAACGACAGCGGCAGCGTTTTTAATATTTCTCTTTATCGTTTTTCCCATCGGATCAGTTCTTCAAAAAAGCTTTACCGTCAGTTATCCAACCGTATCCATCCGTTACCATCACGACATCGCAACTGCCGGTGAACTCGAGCAAAAATTGATTCAGCCCGTCATGACGGTTTTACACCCCATTGCCGGACTGATCCAATCGCGTGTTGTCAGGGAAAATCCGCAAACGGTTTTGATTTTGCTGCGCTTTGAGAAGTCCTGGGATGATTTAAAAGGGCTGAATGATGCCAAACGGGCCCTCCGGCCGATCCAGGCCAGCCTGGGGCCTCTTGTTGAAAAAGCAAAGTACCAACTGGGCAGGGAAAGAATATACAGCACCGAAAGCTATAAGGATTTTTTCACCAATTCTTTTTACTGGCATTCTTTGAGAAACAGCATTGTTCTGGCCGTTGTTTCAACGACCATTATCACCGTAATTGCCTTCTTTTTTGCCTATGTGGGCCTGAGAGGCCCGCGCGGGACCCGGGGCCTTCTGCGGACGATCGGACTGCTTCCGCTGGTCGCGCCGCCATTTATCTTCTCGCTTTCCCTGATTCTGCTCGGGGGGAGATCGGGCGTTATTACAAAACTTTTTAATCTGGACTTCGATATCTATGGCTGGCCGGGCGTTATCATCGCCCAAGTGATCACCTTTCTTCCCCTGGGATACCTGATGATCGAAAATGTTTTAAGATCCCTGGGGACCAACATGGAAGATGCCGCCGCTGATATGGGGGCCACCGATTATGATATTCTATTTAAAATTACAATCCCCCTGTCATTGCCGGGCATATTGAAGGCGACCCTGCTCGTATTTCTCCTGTCCATCGCCGATTTCGGCAATCCGATGCTGATCAGCGGCAACGTGCATTTCCTTGCAACGGACGCCTACTTGTACTGGGTCGGAGAAAACAACCTTGAAATGGCGGCGGTTTTCTGTGTTTTTTTAATTATCCCCAGCATGCTCATGTTTATCATTCACGAATTTATTCTAAAGGGCAAGTCCTACACCACCATCGGGGGCAAACCGCAACATGGCGAAGAACGTTACATATCCGGCAGGATTCTCTATCCCATGCTGGCCGTCGTCATTCCGATATCAGTGGTGATCATCACCTGCTTCGGCATGATATTTCTGGGCGCCTTCACCAAAATCCTGATGATCAACAACACGTTTACCCTGGAGCATTTCAACAGCCCCAATGGAATCCGGGCCTTGACAACAAGCTTGAAATTCGCTCTTTCCGCTGCCTGCATCGCACCGCTGATCGGCGTTACCCTGTCGTATATTTTTATCAGAAAACAGATCCCATTCAAGCGCATTCTGGAATTTTTATCCCTTCTTGGCTTTGCCGTTCCGGGGACGGTCATGGGGGTCGGCTACATCCTGGCTTTCAATACCCCGCCCTTAAAATTGACCGGCACCTTTTTGATAATGATTATCAATGAAGCCTTCCGGAATCTGTCCGTAAGCCTGGAAGCCGGATCGAGCAAACTTCACCAGATCGATGTGGCCATTGAAGAAGCCGCCTTTGATATGGGCGCCGGCGCAATGAAAACTTTTTTCAAGGTTGTTCTACCCCTGATCAGTTCTGCGCTGCTGGCAGGATTCATCTATACCTTCATGGTGGGAATGATCGCCGTCAGTGCCGTCATCTTTCTGATCTCACCGGGTAATGATCTTGCAGCCCTTTATATCTTGGCCGTCGCCGAACAGGGTATGCTGGGCATGGCCTGTGCCATATCGATCATGCTGATCACGGTTGTGCTTTTGTGCCTGGGGGCTTTAAAGCTTGTGACACGCTATACGCAGACGGAAATATATTAAAGGATAATTCTCTTATGGCTGATCATAACTCTTCAACGGTTCTGGAGATACGAAACCTGACCAAGCGGTTTGGCGACATGATCGCGGTGGACAATGTCTCGTTTTTCCTTGAAAACGGAAAACTGATGACCTTCGTGGGACCCAGCGGCTGCGGCAAGACCACTTTGTTGCGCATGATCAGCGGATTGACCGAACCGACCCAGGGTCAGATTATACTCGCTGGAGAAGATATCACATTTTTGCGGGCCAATGCCCGGGATACCGCCATGGTGTTTCAAAACTACGCCCTTTTCCCCCACATGACCGTCTCGCAGAACATTGGGTTCGGTCTTCAAGTCCGCAAAAAGCCAAAAAATGAGGTTAAACGGGAAGTTGAGCGACTTCTTGAGCTTGTCCAGCTTCAAGGCCTGGGTAACAGAAAACCCCAGCAGCTTTCAGGTGGCCAGCAACAGCGGGTTGCGCTGGCCAGAGCCCTGAGTCTGAATCCCAAAATTTTACTGCTGGACGAACCGCTTTCCAACCTGGATGCCAACCTGCGGGTGATGATGCGCGAAGAAATCCGCAAACTCCAGGAGCATTTGCATCTTTCCATCATCTTTGTCACCCACGATCAGGAAGAAGCCATGTCCATCTCGGATATCCTGGTGGTCATGAATAAGGGTGTCGTCAAGCAGGTGGGGTCTCCCACGGAAATTTACGAGCGGCCAACCGACGAATTCGTGGCTAATTTTGTCGGTCACATCAATTTCTTTGACGGGACGGTTGTCAGCCTTTCAGGGGAAAAGATGATCTTCAGAACCGAACACGGCGAGCTGACCATCAAACAACCCCCCCTGAAGGTCGCGCCGGGTGATCGCCTCAAGGCAGTGGTCAGGCCGGAATCCATCCGCATTGCCAGACCGGATCACCCCGCCGATGCCACCAACAATATCATTGAAGGCCGTGTTGTCAGCAATATGTATATTGGTGCGATCACCCGCTACACGATTACCGCAGGAGATCAGGTAATTTATGTGGACGAGGCCGACCCCCAGTACCGCGGCATTCTGCAAAAAGGCGATAACGTTCGGCTGGTTTTAAAAGATGCCATTCACCTGCTGGAGGCCTGAGCTCCACGGGCAGCCGCGGCATCGCTCCTGAAATTTTATTCCACTTTTAAAACAGCCCGGCAGTTCCCATCCTTATTGCCTGCAGGCCAGCAGGGGATACTGAACAAAAACCACCGACGCATCCCGGCCGTGATAGCTGCGGGCTTTTTCAACGGCGGCTTCAACGCCGGCGGCGGTTTCAAAACCAAGAACCCGCTCGATGTCCTGGGGATTTTGGGCACCTGCCACGATGACCCGGGCGGCATGTTTCAGGCGCTTGAGCGGATAGGTGGTCATCAGTCCGTGCATGGGATGAAACCCGTGACAGAAGCGGTACTTGTAAATATAATCCGGTCGATGGGCGAAATCGTCTTCAAAACGATCGGCGATTTCATAAGGGTCCCGGCAATGGGGCAGGATATTCTCCCAGATCTCCCGGTGGGTGGGATGGTGGGTATGGTTCCACTGGTCCGGGCAGGGGCTTACCAGGATGGCCGTACATCCGGGTTTTCCCATGGCCTCGATCACGCCGCCGAAGTACCCCAGGCCTGTTGAAACCAGCGTGAGCAGCGGGTTCATCATCGAAAACGCGGCATAGGGGCTCCAGTTCGGAATACCGTAAAGAACGATATCGGCCTTATCAGCGACGATTTCACGCCGGGGTTTGAGCTGGGATTTCATCACTTCCAGAACGGCCCGGCGTGTTTCAGTGACCCCTCCGGCCCAGATTTTATGAACCTCCAGGGGGTTGGCCAGAACCGTTTCAATTTTAAATATCCGCTGCCGGCCGATCTTATCTTCGATGACCGCCCCCATTTCGTCGAGCATTTCGTGCATCCGGTTTTTGTTCATGGACATGGACATGCTGTCCGGGGTGTGATGCCACCGGATGCTGCGGTAAGAGCCCAGCCCCACGCAGATAGACTTCCAGCCGCCGTTAAAACCCCGCCATACCACCGTGTTAACATAAACGGTGAGGTCCGAATCCGTCACCAGCCGGTTGACCTCCACATCGTAACCGGATGCGCTGGTACCCAGGTAAGTCAGGTTGTCGGCATCTTCGGCATCGTGGCAGATCAGTCGGTAGCGAAACGTGTTGACCAGATCGTCCCCGATGATTCGGGCCAGTTCCCGGCGGGTGAACTTGCGGTGCAGGGCATTGGCGCACAGCAGGGTGATGTTGGTTTTTTTCACGCCCGCCTTTTCAAGCTCTGCGATCACGGCCTTGATGGCCGGCTCCCACACCGGCGCAAAACACGGAACTGTCGGGTCGTCAAAGGCAATGGTCACCTTCCAGTCCGGCCGGGCCGTCTCGGCCAGCCGGGGGCGGCCCAGGGGATGTGCCAGGGCTCTTTGAATTTCGCCCTCAATATCATCGGTGGGCGCAAGGGTTGTGGACAGCCCCGGCGGCGCACTTTGCACCGGCTCGGGCAGGCTCACCGACATCATCCGATCGCCGAATACGATTTGCGTTTTCATCCGTCACATCCTTTCTCAGACAGCGGGGTCATACTTGCGGTCCTCCCAGTGCATGTATCCCAAAATCGCCCGGGCGGCCAGGTTGCGCAGCGGCTCGGGCGGCCAGGGGATGGTGCGGCGGTTGACAAAAAACACGTCGGTTAAATCCGTGCGGCGTTCGAGTACCAGGTCGGCCACCGTGCGACCGTTGAGCTGGGTCATGCTGACCCCGTGGCCCACCTGGCCCAGACTGTAAACGATATTTTTATCCCCCGCGTATCCGATGGCCGGGGCCATGTCCATGGGCACCGACACCGGCCCGCCCCACTCATGGGTAAAACGCACACCCTTTAACGCCGGGAAAAGCTGCCGCACATCATCTTTTAATTCGGCAAAGATGGCCGGATTTAAATCGTTGTCCATGTCATCGCCGTAAGTCGTCGCAATATCACGGCCGCCCATCAGCAGACGGTTGTCAACCGTCAGCCGGTAATAGTGTACCAGGTTGCGTGCATCTTCAATCCCCTGGCGATTCTGCCAGCCGATTGCGTCGAAATGTTCCGGCCGCAAGGGCTCGGTTAAAACAATATAGGTCCAGGCCGGAACCTGTTTGCGCTTGATGGACCGGAAAAAATGCGACCAGGCATTGGTCGCCAGAACGACTTTGTCGGCCCGCACATGACCGCCCGGAGTATCCAGCCGGACCCGGCCGCCCTCCCGTCTGATTTCGACCACGGGGGTGTTTTCGAATATCTGGACTCCCATGGGGCGGATCACTTCCGCCCACCCCCAGGCCAGCTTGGCCGGATTGAGAATCCCGCAACGCGGTTCCCACCAGGCGCCCAGGTACAGGTCACTTTGCACCTGCTGCCGGGTCTGATCACGATCGAGCCATTCGATGCCCTCCAGCCCCAGCTCGTGGGCCAGTTCCATTTCCTTGATAATGCGCTGTTTATATTTTTCCGACGTGGCCACCCGCAAAAAACCCGGATGTTCATAATCGCAGTCAATTTTCAGCTCACGGACCAGCTCTTGCAGGTAATCCACCGCCCGCTCCATGTAGTGCTGGGCCTGCTTGGCTTTTTGCTTGCCAAAGCGCACGGCGGTTATTCCCAGTGTCAGGCCGAACAGGGTCATGTTAAACCCGCCGTTGCGGCCGCTGGCCCCAAAACCGATGACCTCACTTTCCAGCAGGGCCACACGCATATTCGACTCGGCTTTTTTAAGATGATAGGCCGAAGAAAGCCCCGTAAACCCGCCACCGACGACGGCCACATCCACGTCGAGCTCCCCCTGAAGCGCATCGCCGGGAACATAGTCGCAGGTTGTCATCCAGTAGCTTTTGTTTCTGAAATCTTCTTGCGCCATAATCCCCTCCCCGGATACATCAACAAAAAGTATTGAGCCTCAGATTCCTTAAAACGCCGCCTCCTGATAAGAATATGGGTTTCTAAGATCAACCGGATTCATCGGCCAGGTGCCGCGCGAGGCGTTTTCCAAGGCCGATCAGGGTCAATGTCGGCGGCAGACCCCAGGCCTCGGGAATCACCGAGCAGTCGCACACATACAGATTGTCATATTCGGTTTTCAAATCGGCATCCACCAGATCGCCGATTTTCACGGTTCCGCCGGGATGAGCCGCCAAGTAACCGGTTTTGAAAATGTTTTTCGCGCCGGCGTTTTTCAATATCTGCCGGGCCCGCTCATAGCCCCGCAACAGCTTTTGTTTTTCACTTTTATCCAGGTTCTTGCGCACCCCGCCGTTGTCGGTCAGCCGTCCGCCCAACTCATCTCTGGCTTTGACCATGATCTGCAAGGTATGGCGACGCGAAAACATCTGATCGAATCGCAGGGCAGCGGCGGCAAAAAGTGTGGAAAAGGCCGCCGGGTGCGCCATATCGGTCATCATGTAACCTTCGTCATGCATGTGCACCCCGGCGGACATGGGAATCTCACTGTCCGGGACATCAATGTCGGCGACGGTTCCGCGCACGCCGATCAGCGGATCAAAGAAAAAATTATACCCGGCCCTTTTAATGCCGCTGGCACGCAGAATGACCGGGCTGCCGATGCCGCCGGCAGAAACGATCACCGTCTGAGCATGGACCTGGAACGGCTTTGAAGCTCTGATAAATTCCACGCCCACGGCAACGCCGTTTTCAATGATCACCCTTTTTACCCGGGCCCCGTTGATCAACTGCGCCCCATGGGCCAGGGCTTCCTCGACGTACATCCGGGCGCTCCACTTGACCCGGTATGGATCCCCGTAATGGCCAAAAGCATATCCGGGTTTCCACCGATCCTGATACATGAGCTTGTCCAGTTTTTGCCAGCTGTAGCCAAGATCGCCAGCACTTTCCATGATCCGCCGGGTCATGGGTCCCAACATCTCGTCTTTAAGCGGGGCGATGGGAAGTTCCTGGCGGGCCTGCGCGACTTCTTGCGTGATATCGACCCCGTGGGACTTGAGCATCTCAAAGGGAACCGGATAGCAGGTGGCATAGTAGTGCACGCTGCTGCCGCCGGTGGTGATGCCCCGGACTATCTCCAACAACTGGCCTGTGAGCAGCAGACTTCTGCCCGGCGTCAAAAGAGTTTTGGCCCCGTACCAGAGGCTGTTCGTCAGCGGTTCATTATCCCCCCATTCGACAATGAGCACCTTTTTCCGCCGGCCGGCCAATTCCTTGGCTACTGTCGCGCCGCCGGGCCCGCTGCCGACGACGATCACATCGATATCCTGATTGCCCAAAAATATGTCGTTCATCGCTCTGTCTCTTGAACCCCTTTCTGCTTTAATCCCCGGACACCGCCCGGCGCATGACTTCCGGTGAAAAGGGGCCGCCATGGGAAGGGTATATGGTCTGGACATCCCGGCTGAGCAACATCCGCCAGCTTGCGATCAATTGCGGCAGGTTATCCGCAAAAACGGCCAGCCCCGGCGAAAGCCGCATGGGCAGGCTGTTCATGGCCATATCCCCCACAATGGCCTCGCCGGAATCCAGCAAAACGCTGATCGAACCGGCCGTATGGCCGGGGGTATAGACAATCCGGCCGGCAATGCCGTAATCGGCCAATGACAGCTCATCGGCATCGAAACCGATGTCCACCGCGGCCGACGGCACGTGGATAAAAGGAGCCATCAAATTCACCATGGTCTTTGCCAGAAAGCGGCCCCAGACTCCCACCCCCTGCGGGGGGGAGGCGTACAATTCCTCAAGCCATTTGCGCTCTTTTTGATGCATCAAAATTTTGGCGCCGGTCAACTGCTTGATCGCCGCCGCTGATCCGATATGGTCCCAATGGCCGTGGGTGATGATGATCAGCTGGATGTCCCGGGGGTTGATTCGGGCCGCCGCCAACTGCTTGATAAAGGCCTCGATTTTTTTGGGAGCACCGCAGTCCACCAGCACCGTCCCCTGATCTTGAAGGATAAACACGTTGGCAACGCCCAGCGGCAGCGTGTGGATGGCAAGGCTCATGGACAAACTCCTTTGGATGACTTTGGGATTTTAATCATAACGCTGCCGGTAAAAAAAGCAACAAAACTTTGCAGCGCAGTTGTAGTTGACTCCAAAAGTAAAATAATATAATTTTAAAATTCGTACTGTTTCCGGTTACCCGCTCAACTGACGACGGACAACAAGCCAGTTGGGTTTCACTTAATTGAGATCTGACCTGAATTTTCGGCTATGAGCAACCCGGCGTACAAAAGCCATGCGATGACCTTCACGGTGCCGTTTTACGATCTGGATCCCATGAACATGGTATGGCATGGAAATTACCTGAAATATTTCGATCAGACCCGTTCCGAGCTCTTTGCCGGCGTGGGAATTGATCTGTTTGATTATTTCAAAAAAACCAGCTGCCTGTTTCCCATTACCAAAACCGCCACCAAGCACATTGTTTCCCTGCGATACCGCGATGAGTTTATCTGCAAGGCCACGGTGGTTGAAGCGCAATATAAAATAGTTATCGATTTTAGAATAAAACTGGTAAAAAACGACCAGCTGTGCGCCAAGGGACGAAGTGAACAGGTGGCGGTAACATATCCCGACATGGAAATACTGTTCGAAATACCTGATGATATCCGCAAAGCACTGGAATTTTCGCCATGAAGCCGGATTTTCAAAAAGCACACATTGCCGGCGTCGAACGGGTGGCCGCCTGGTCCGATGTGCTGGACAGCATCAATGTCTTTCCGGTGGCGGACGGAGATACCGGCCGCAACCTGATCGCCAGCCTCACGCCACTGCGCTACCTGGATGAAAACCGGGATGCCACCATCCATCAACTGCTGCTGGCCGCCCGGGGCAATTCAGGCAACATCGCCGCCCGTTTTTTCGCCGGATTTCTGACGGCCGACACCCCGGATGACCTTTTCCAGGCGACGAAGCTGGGCCGGGACCAGGCCTGGCAGGCAGTCAGCCGACCGGTACACGGAACCATGCTGACCATCTTCGACGCCCTGGTGGATGTTCTGACCGAAAAAAACATGGGGGATCCGGAGACATACGCAGCTCAAATTATTGATCGCCTGGAGACCGCTGTAAAGTCAACCCCCGAGCTGCTGCCCGGTTTGAAACAGGCCGGCGTCGTGGACGCCGGTGCCCTGGGAATGTATTTATTTTTTGAAAGCTTTTTTAAGCACCTTGCCGGTCAGAACAATGGGTTTCAGCCGCTGGGCGCACGATTCAAGGGCCTGCTCGCAATCTCACCGTCTTTTCAGGCGCAAATGGAAGCCGGCTACTGTGTGGATACGGTCATCCGTCTGGAGGGCAATGAACCGGAAAAAATCAGCCGACTGCGCCAGGACGGCGACAGCGTCGTGTTGATCCCCCACAAGGACTACCTGAAAGTTCACCTGCACACCAACGATATGGATTCGGCACGCAAAAAAATGGAGTCCTTGGGGGATGTGGTACAGTGGACCAACGACGATCTCGCCGCCCAGATCAACGATTTCAAACAACTCACCCGACGGGGGGCCGTTCACATCATGACCGATGCCGCCGGCTCCATCACCCGGGAAAACGCACGCGAACTGGGTATGACCCTGCTGGACAGCTACATCATCGCCGGCGACAAATCCCTGCCGGAAAGCCTGTTTGCGGCCACCGAGCTTTTTCAAAGCATGCGTGACGGCATTCCGGTGTCCACCTCCCAGGCTTCCGTGTTTGAACGCCACCAGTATTACCAGCGGGTAATCGAACAGCATTCCCGGGTATTATACCTTTGCGTCGGATCTGTTTTTACCGGCAACTTTGACGTTGCCACACAGTGGAAAAATCAAAACGATCCAGACAACCGCATGACCGTCATTGATACCCAGGCCGCCTCGGGCCGACTGGGCACCATTGCCCTGGCCACCGCCCGGTATTCACAGACAACCGACGACCCCGAAGCGGTCCTTGATTTCGCCCGGCGCGCGGTCCAGGCCTGTGAGGAATATGTTTTTCTGGACAAGCTCAAGTATCTTGCCGCCGGCGGGCGCCTGTCCAAGTCCAGCGCTTTTTTCGGCGACATGCTGCATGTCAAGCCCATTATCAGCCCCACCGCCGAGGGTGCTGTAAAGGTGGGCACGGCCAAAAACGGGGCTGAACAGCTCAAATTCGCCCTTGAAAAATTGAAATCCGCCTGCAAGCCCGGTTCGGCGCCCCTGATCATGCTGGAACACAGCGATAATCGCGACTGGGTGGCGACCACGGCAAAAAAGACCATCGCCGCCCAGTTTCCATCCTGTGAAATTTTGCTGCAGCCGCTGTCATTAACCTCCGGTGTTCATTTCGGCCCGGGAACATGGGCGGTGGCGTTTTTACCTGAAAGCCTCCGCTGATACCGATGGATTTTTCAGCACCGGATAAAAAAAAATTTGCCGTTGTCATCCCGCTATACAACCACCAACAGCACATAGAGGCCGTGATAAAAAAAACCCTCCGGCTGGAAATGCCGGTTTTCGTGGTTGATGACGGCTCCACGGATGGCAGCTATAAAAAAATATGTGCCCTGAAGCACATTCACGTCCTGCACCACCGGCAAAACAGGGGCAAAGGCGCGGCCCTGCTCACCGGTTTTGCCGCGGCCGCCAAAACGGCCGACTGGGCCATCACCATCGATGCCGACGGGCAGCATGATCCGGCAGATGCCCTGTCCATGATTCGTGCCATCGAAGGAGACGCACGGCCCATTGTGGTGGGCCTGCGCCGGGGGATGGCCGGGCGAAATGTTCCCTGGACCAGCCGGTTTGGCCGTAAATTTTCGAACTTCTGGATCGCCTGTTCGGGAGGGCCGCGCCTAAAGGATTCTCAAAGCGGGTTCCGAATCTATCCTCTGCCGGAAGCCCTGGAGTTGAACATCAAGGCCCGGCGCTTTCAGTTTGAAATCGAGATCCTGGTCAAGGCCTGCTGGAAACAAATCCCGGTTATCGAGGTGCCGGTAGGGGTGCGCTACGCGCCGGCCGGTGAACGGATTTCCCACTTCCGGCCGTTTGTCGATTTTTTTAGAAACACCCACACCTTTTCACGGCTGATCACCCGCAGAATCCTGGTGCATCCTTTCGTGGGAAAACACGAAGGCCTTAATTGA